>JASHQL010000284.1 GCA_030039155.1 Streptosporangiaceae bacterium
CCGCAGTTGCTCGACCCGCCGAGCGACGACATCTGCTACGCCACGCAGAACCGGCAGGCCGCGGTCAAGCAGATCGCCAGGGACTCCGACCTGGTGATCGTCGTCGGCTCGCGGAATTCTTCCAACTCGGTCCGGCTGGTCGAGGTGGCGCTCGACGCGGGCGCCGCCGCCGCCTACCTGGTCGACGACGCGGCCGCGATCGAGCAGGACTGGCTGGACAACGCCGGCACGATCGGCGTGACCAGCGGCGCTTCGGTCCCCGAGGAACTGGTCACCGGCGTGCTCGACCGGCTCGTCAGTGCCGGGTTCGGCGACGTGCAGGAGGTGGAGGCGGTGCCCGAGCGCATGGTCTTCGCGCTGCCGCACGAACTTCGCAAGAGCAAGGACGGGAACGCCGGCAGCCAGGCCGGCTAGCGCCTGGCCGCCCGCAGCGCCGCCCGCAGTTCGCGGACGCTCAGCAGCAGCCCGCGGCGTACCGCGACCGTGATGCCGACGGCCATCCCGCCGAACATCCACAGCGCGCTGCCTGCCAGCACGATCAGCGTGCCCTCGAGCACCGACAGCACCATCGCGTGCGGTGTCTTGCCCTGCACGGTGCAGACCTGTACCAGCCCGACCGCGAGCACGAAGATGGCCGGCGGCATGACCACGATGATCGGCAGCAGCTCGCGCCGGACCAGCCGGACGGCCAGGATGACCCCTGCGCAGAAGCTCAGCCCGGTCAGCAGGTCCGCGTGCAGCCAGGCAGCGGCGAGCGCGCCGAAGAAGAACAGCGCGAGCATGCCGATCGCCGCGCCGCGCACGGTCAGCTGCGCGCCTGCCGGTTCGCTGCCAGAGCCGGCGCCAGCCTGCGCGAGCCGGGCGCGGACCAGGCCTGCCACCCGGTCGGACCACGCCTGGGACCTGGACCAGGATGCTGCGACGAAGTCTGCCTGCGCGCGGCTGAGCGGCCAGCGGAGTGGCTGGCCGTCGTCGTCTGGCTCGGTCTGGCGGTCTGCCAGCCGGGCGTCGGTCCCGGTCAGCCTGCCGCCCCGACCGCCCGGCCGCCGCGCGGCCCTGCCTGGTAGTCACGCCGCGGCGCGGCGACAAGCTCGGGCGCCGAGTCGACCACCAGCTCCGCCGCCGACAGCGACCGCACCGTGTCTTCCACCGGCTTGGGCGGCTCAAGGTCGGCGTCCACGATGCGCAGCTCGCTCAGCTTGCGCGCGCTGACCAGCACGCGTCCCTCAAGCGTGCCGATCGTCCTGTTGTAGCTGGACACCGCGTTGGTCAGCGCCTTGCCGAGGCCGTCCACGTGCTTGGCAAGCCCGGCCAGCCGGTCGTACAGCTCGCGGCCGAGGTCGAACACCGCGCGCGCGTTCTGGGACAGCGCGTCCTGCTGCCATGCGTACTGCGCGGTCCGCAGCATCGTCACCAGCGTGGTCGGGGTGGCGATGTGCACCTTGCGTGCGATCGCGTACTCGAGCAGGCCCGGGTCGTGCTCGAGTGCCGGCGCCAGGAACGCCTCGCCAGGGATGAACAGCACCACGAACTCTGGGGCCGGGCTGAGCGCCGCCCAGTAAGCCTTGGCCGCGAGCCGGTCGACGTGCTCGCGCAGGTGCCTGGCGTGCGCGTCGAGCCTGCCGTCGCGTGCCGATTCCTCGGTCGCCTGCGCGGCTTCCAGGTAGGCCGCCAGCGACACCTTCGAGTCGACCACGATGTTCTTGCCGCCGGCCAGCCGCACCACCATGTCCGGCCGCAACAGCCCCTGCTGGCTCTGCACGCCGACCTGCTCGTCGAAGTCGCAGCGGGCGCTCATCCCGGCCAGCTCGACCACCCGCCGCAGCTGCATCTCGCCCCACCGGCCGCGCGCCTCGGGCCGGCGCAGCGCGGTGGCCAGCGCCTGGGTCTGCGCGCGCAGCTGCTCGGAACTCTGCCGGGCGATGCTGACCTGCTCGGCAAGCGCGGCGTGCGACGATCGCCTGGCCGCATCGGCCTCGCGGAGCTGGGTTTCTACCCTGGCCAGCGTCTCGGTGAGCGGCTGCACCAGATGCTCGACCGCCGCGGTGCGGCTGTCCAGGTCACCGGCCGCCTTGGCGTTGGCCGCGGTCAGCTGGCCCTCCGCGATCTGCAGGAACGTCCTGGCGCTCTGCTCGAGCGCCTGCGCGGACAGCGACCTGAACCGCTCGGCGAGCTGGCCGTCGATCAGGTCGGCCTTGTCCTGCGCGGTGCGCTCGACCAGCGCGGCCCGCTCGGCCGCCGCGGTGGCGCGTGCCTCGGCCGCCCTGGCCTGCCCGGTGAGGTCCGCGGTCAGCCCAGCGAGCCGCCCCTTGGCCAGCAGGAAGCCGAGCGCTGCGCCGATGGCCGCGCCGAGCAGAAGCCCGGCAAGCAGCAAGATCGCATCCATATCAAGTCATGCTGGCAGCATTTACCAGCCGATCTTGGTTACGACACGCCTGGTGCTTGGCCGGGGGATAACCCCTGACCTCCGCAGCGTCCGTTAGAGCGAGCTCGCCGCGACCGGGGTCATCAGTGCCTGGATCGCCGCGGCGACCGCGATCACCGCAACGATCAGCGCGACGAACGCGCCGTACGCCCAGTTCGTGCTGCTCGACACCACCGAGGCGCCCTGCAACGCGACGACCGCTGGCTTGGACAGGAACGCAAGCAGCACCAGGATCAGGTTCAGGCCGGTCAGGCCGATGGTGAGCTGCCGGTCGCCAGGCAGCCGGAGCGGCAGCCGCTCGACCGACATGTCGGTGACGAGCCAGACCAGCACCGTCACGCAGCTGGCGAACGCGATCCACAGGTAGCCGTGCGTCGACGCGCCGCTCGCCTCCACGGTGGATCCGCTCGAGCTGAGGCCGTACCACGGCAGGAACAGCGCCACCAGGAGCACGATGGTGGCCGCGCCGATGATCTGGTCGGTCAGGCTCCAGCGGCCGGCGCTGGCGGCTGGCCTCGGCAGCCGCATGCTCCGGTGCGGCTGTGCCTGCGCGGCGCCGTTCCCGGCCGGCTGCAGCGTGGCAGGGAGCGGCGCACCGCAATTCGGGCAGGTCGCCACGCCGCCGTTGCCGCCATCCGTTGAGGTCATGGGTGCCGCCTCCAGTCGTTAGCCCGGGCCCCCAGTAACCGGATGCTACCCCCGTTAGGGGTACATATTGGTGAAAGCGGTATTTGCCTGCCGGCAGCGTCGCTGTCCGTGAGCGGCCGCGGGCCGCCGATGCGGCTGCCGGTGCCCGCTAAACTCGCCCGGTGTGAGCCTGTCCATCGGCATCGTCGGCCTGCCGAACGTCGGCAAGTCCACCCTGTTCAACGCGCTGACCAGAGCGAGCGCGCTGGCCTCGAACTACCCGTTCGCCACCATCGAGCCGAACGTCGGCATCGTCGGCATCCCCGACCCGCGGCTGCAGGCGCTCGCCGGGCTGTACGACTCGGCCAGGATCGTGCCCGCCACGGTGCGGTTCGTGGACATCGCCGGGCTGGTCAAGGGCGCATCGCAGGGTCAGGGCCTGGGCAACCAGTTCCTCTCGCACATCAGGGAGACCGACGCGATCTGCCAGGTGGTCAGGGTGTTCACCGACCCCGACGTCAGCCACGTCGACGGCGACGTCTCGCCGGAGCGGGACATCGAGACCATCGCCACCGAGCTCATGCTCGCGGACCTGCAGACGCTGGAGAAGGCGGTGCCCCGGCTGGCGAAAGAGGCCAAGTTCGGCAAGGACAACGACAAGACCAGGGCGGCCGAGGCGGCAGCGAAGGCGCAGCAGCTGCTCGACGGCGGCAGCACGCTGTTCGCCGGCGCCGCAGGCGCCGGGATCGACCTGGCCGACCTGGCCGAGCTGCACCTGCTGACGGCCAAGCCGTTCCTGTACGTGTTCAACGAGGACGAGACCGAGATGGCCGACACGGGGCTGCGGAAACGGCTGGCCGACCTGGTGCAGCCGGCCGAGTCCGTCTTCCTTGACGCCAAGACCGAGGCCGAGCTGGCCGAGCTCGAGCCCGACGAGGCTGCCGAGCTGCTTGCCGAGCTCGGCATGGGCGAGCCGGGCCTGGCCCAGCTGGCCAAGGCCGGCTTCGCGGCGCTGCGGTTGTCCACCTTCCTGACCGCGGGCCCCAAGGAGGCGCGCGCCTGGACGATCCCGGAGGGGGCGACCGCCCCAGCGGCGGCCGGCGTGATCCACACCGACTTCCAGCGCAACTTCATCAAGGCGGAGATCGTGTCCTTCGACGACCTGATGGCTGCCGGGTCAATCGCGGCGGCAAGGGCGGCCGGCAAGGCCAGGATCGAGGGCAAGGACTACGTCATGCGCGACGGCGACGTGGTCGAGTTCCGGCACGGGAGCGCATGAGTTCGTCGCGATCGTCGAGTCGCAGCGCGGGCGCTCGTTCTGGCCAGCCTCGGATCAGCGAACCGAGATGAGCTGTTCTGGAGCGCCGACGCCGCCGAGGTCAGGCTCAGCCGAGACAACGCGCGCCAGCACGTGTCCTTCGGTGCCGGGCCGCACCACTGCCTTGGCGCCGTGCCGTAGCGGAAAGTGATCGACTGCTAACGTCGGCTGCAGACTCCGTCGTGCATCGGGGTGTGAGACCCAATCAGTGGAGGTGCCGGATGGCCGAGCTCCCGCCGCCCCCGGACGGAATTGTGCTGACCCACTTCATCGTCTCGGACGATGTCGAGCGCTCCCGCCGCTTCTACACCGAGGTACTCGGCGGCAGGGTGGAACGTCCAGGAGACCCGGTCAATGTTGCGCTCGCCAATAGCTGGATCGTCATCAACGGCGGCGGAGGCCCCACCGACGACAAGCCGACGGTGATCCTGGAGACGCCGCGTGATCCCGACCGGGTCAGCAGCTTCCTGAATATCCGGGTGAAAGACATCGATGCCGTGTACGCCGAATGGAGCGCCCGAGGCGCGCAGTTCCTGACGCCGCCGAAACAGCATCAGTACGAGAAGCGCTGCTATATCCGCGATCCCGACGGTCATCTGATCGAAGTGGGTCAAACCACCGACCCGGAGGGGGACTGGTCGCCCGCTCACTGGCCGTCGAGTGCGCCCGCCGACCAGTCGGAGTGAATGCCGAGATGACCGGCGAATCCCGCGCCTCGGCGGCGGCCGGTCCCGCGGACACTCGCCTCGATCCAGCTCGTAGCGCTGAAGAGTTCGGATCGGCCGGTAGCGTGCCCCGGTGACCATCGGCGACGTCCGCGCCCGCGAGGCCGCGCATTCGC
This sequence comes from Streptosporangiaceae bacterium, assembly GCA_030039155.1. Taxonomy (GTDB): domain Bacteria; phylum Actinomycetota; class Actinomycetes; order Streptosporangiales; family Streptosporangiaceae; genus JOPF074. The sequence goes on from JASHQL010000284.1 coordinate 5,212, forward strand.
GTGACCTGGCTGACCAGGGTCACCTTGAGCGGTTGTGGGCGCTTCCTGGCCAGGGACGCGCTCTTGGCCTCTACCGGGCCAGGGACAGTGCGCAGATGGAAGCCATCGTGCACGCGCTCCCGCTCGGACCGTGGCTGACCACCGAACTCACGCCGCTCACGCCGCACCCGAGCGATCCCGCGACCCAGACTAGCTAAGACACTGAGACCCCCCCGCGCTCTAGGGATGCCCGATGGGTGCTTCTATGTCGTCGTAGACGCGCACCGCGGCCAGCAGCCCGTCCTGGCCGCGTTCGTAGACCGCGATGCCGGCCTGGGGCGGCAGGTCGTGGCTGCCCCAGCGAAGGCAGTTGAATTCGACGGCGCAGCGCACGCCGTCATCGGTCACGGCGCAATGCTGCAGGCCGATACCACCGCCCGCGCTGAAGCACCTGGTGAAGAACGAGCGAAGCTCGGCGGTGCCGCGATGGGCCAAGTGCGGGCCGATGGGCTCACGGTAATACCCGTCCGGCGCGAAGGTGCCGACGACCGCGTCGGCGTCACCAGCGTTCAGCGCGGCCTGATAGCGGCCGACGACATCACCAGGGCGCGCGGCCCCCGGCCGGAGAATGGGAGGCCTGAGGTGGCGCCGTCCGTCGACCGGCCATTGACTGCAGTAGGTGCGGAACACCACCGACCGGTCGTCGGGGGATTCGGCGACGACCGCCACCGGCCAGGCCAGTTCCGGCCCGTCACCCGCCAGGTGCCCCAGCAGCTCCACCACCGCCCGGCCGCCGGCGTACGTGGCGGCGACGGTCTCGATGCGCGCATGGCGCCCAGCCAGCCAGGACTGATTCCGGCTGACGAACCGGTGCAGCTGCTTGTGGCCGCGGATCTCGCCGGCCCGGGGATCGTAGACCACCATCTCGCCGGGCCAGACGGTCTCCATGGCACGGATGTCACCGTTGTTCAGCGCGGCGATGTACTGGCCGACCGGATCAGCCTGACCCGCGGCGCGAGTCTCCCTGCGGGCCAGCTCCGCGGCACTGATGAAGTCCGGAAACCACGGCATCGCAATCCCCTCGGTTCGCCCGCCGGCCGGGCGGCTTGCCTGCAGACCGGCATCCATTGTCCTCCGGCCACCGGCTCGTCCCTGGCCCCGGCCCAATGAGAGCCGCTGGCGACCTCACGGCGGCAGGCCAGGCAGGCGCCGGACCGAACGTGTACGCGTCCCCCCGGCGCAATATGCGACGGCGACGTGGTCGACTTCCGGCACAGCGCATGACGCGGAATGAAGTGTGCCGTTGCGGGTAGCTGGCGGCCGTGGCGACAAGAGCGAGGACTGTGGCCGGGTACACCATCCCCGGCATCGTCGTGCTGTTCTTCTGGGTGGTGGTGGTGATCCTGGCCATCATCTTGCTGGCGTTCATCGTGCACTGGGCCGGCGGCGGAGCACTCAACCTGCGCCTCGGGCACTTCTTCCTGAACGTCGGCTTCAGCTGACCGGCGGCGGGCCGCCCGGTCCGCGCTGCGCGGTCCTGATCCCCACGTCGGCGAAGACCTGCCGCGCGCCGATGTACGGCTCGCCCCAGGCGGCGTCGTGGCTCAGTGCGGGAGAGGCCTCGATCAGCTGCAGGCCACGCTCGCGGGCGTAGCCGACGGCCGCCTTGGCCAGATGATAGGTAAGGCCGCGGCCACGGTAGCCGGGCCGCACCGCCATCTGGGTCACCGCCAGCACGCCGACGCTGCCGGTCTCGCTGGTGCCAACCCAGCCGGCCGGCACGCCGTCCACATAGGCGGCCAGCCCGTCGCTCTGCTGCACGATCGTGACCTGGCCGGCATGGATCGGCGAGTCCGCGTCGCGCACGGTGTCCAGGACGTTGTTCTCGGTCATAACCGGCAGGCTAGGCTTAGTTCCGGATATTCTGCTTCCGGATTAGGAGGCGCCGTGGAGCCCGATGCCAGCCCGACCTCGCGTGCCCTGCTGACCTTGGAGCTGGTCCAGGGAAGCCCCGGCATCACCGCGGACCGGCTGGCCGACAAGCTCGGCGTCTCGGAGCGCGCGGCCAGGCGCTACATCGGCATCCTGCGCGAGGCGGGCATCCCGATCGACTCGATGCGCGGCCCGTACGGCGGCTACCGGGTCGGCCGCGGCGTCCGGCTGCCGCCGCTGATGTTCAGCTCAACCGAGGCACTCGGCCTGGTCATGGCCGTGCTCGACGGGCATCACGAGGCCGGCGACCCCACCGATCCGGTCGGCAGCGCGCTCGGCAAGATCATGCGGGCGCTGCCGGAACCGGTGGCCGCGCAGGCTGAGGCGGTCCGGCGGACCGCGGCGTCCGCGCCAGATCGCGCTGCCGCCAGGCCGGAGCCAGGTACCACCGCGATGCTGGTGCAGGCCTGCTCGAGCCACCGGCTGGTGCGGCTCGGCTACCGCTCGGAGGCCGGCGCGGAGCTGCAGCTTGACGTCGAGCCGTGGGCGGTGGTGGTCAGGCACGGCCGGTGGTACCTGCTGTGCTGGTCCACCTCGGCCGGCGCGCAGCGGGCCTACCGGATCGACCGGGTGCACGACGTGCAGCTGCTCGACGGCTTCTTCACCGGGCCGGCCGAGCTTGATCCGGTTGCCATGCTCGAAGACCACCTCGCGGTCGGCTGGGAGTACGAGGTCGAGGTCGTCGTCGATGCGCCGTTCAGCGTCGCCTGCCGGTGCCTGCCGCGGGCGATGGGACGGCTCGAGCCGATCGACGACGCGAGCTGCCGGCTGACCGGCAGCACCAGCAACCCGTGGTGGTACGCCGAGCTGCTCACCGCGACTCCGGCCGGGTACCGGATCGTCCGCGGCCCTGAGCTGCGGCAGGCCGCCCAGGTCATCGGCCAGCGGCTGCTTGACGCAGCGGCCGACTGACGTTCACCGGGGACCGGCGCTGGCGGCAGCCCGGCGGTGCCGAGGCCGGCTCGTTACGCGTAACCTGGCTGGGTGGCCGAGCGCAGAAGCTGCGACCGGTGCGGCGCGGAGTTCACGCCGCGGCGGGAGCATGCCAGGTTCTGCTCGGCGCGCTGCCGGGTGGCGTGGAATCGGGCGCAGCACAACGACCTCGCGCACGAGGGGACCGCGCTGCAGTGGGCCGCCAGCGCGATGGCCGAGGCCACCGGCCGGCTGGCGGACATGCGCGCGCTCGACCGGCCGCGTGCCTTCACCGCGATCGGCGAGGCCGTGTGGTGGGTGACGATCGTCGACGCCACGCTGGTGCGGCACTATCCGGAGGCGTACGACCGGGTGACCGCCGGCCAGCCGGACGCCGAGCGCAGCGCGGTTGACGGGCTGCTGGCTGGCCTGCGCTTCATCAGGAACCGGCTCGGCCTCGACCAGGACCTGGGTGACTTCATCTGCACCGAAGCAGGCGGCCCTGGCATCGGCGGCTGGACCTGGCGGCCGGTGCCGGCGCCGGTGCTTGACGCCTACTCGGCCCGCGGCCAGGAGTGGGAGATGACGCGCTACCTGGCCTACGCCGGCCAGCTGGCCGGCCGCCCGATCTGCGACTCGTTCGGGCGGGCCGCCGAGTTCCTCGACCGCGTCGTCTGCCGGGCGGAGCTGGTCGGCGATGGTGCGGAGGCCGGACGGGCGAGCTGACCGGCCTCAGGCGGCTAGCCTGCGGGCCCGGCAGCGCTGCGTCAGCGCGCCGGCCAGCGGCAGCGCGAGCGGCACCAGGATGACGCAGCCGCAGACGGCGACCTGCCAGAACGCCAGGCTGGCCGGCGAGTTGGCGGTCAGCCCCTTGCCGGTCCACCTGATGATGTAGACGGCGAACGGCAGCAGGTAGCGGAAGAAGCTCGCCACGACGATGGCGAGCCCGGCCGCCTGCACCAGCCAGTACCAGCGTGCGGTGCTGAGGTCTGCCTGGCTCGCGCCCGCTAGCTCCGCCGACTCGGCAGCCGTCAGCCTGCGGTACCGGCTGGCGGCACGCAGCCGGCTGACCCTGGTCAGGTTCTGGCAGCCCAGCCCGGTGACCAGCACCGCATACAGGTCGGTGCGCATGAACACCACGAACTGCCAGCCGATGCTCAGTAGCTGCGCGACGATCAGCGCGGCGGTGAGCCTGGTCAGCGGGCCCGGCGGCCGCCACCAGCCGCCGAGCTGGGCCGCGCGCGCCGCAGTCAGCACGGCCAGCGCGATGGTGTCGGTGGCCAGGCCCGCCAGCAGCGGGCCGAACCGGCGGCGCCGCGGCACCGACCACAGCGCCGACAGGTCGGTCTGCAGCACCAGCTCGTAGTAGCGCCGGCTGACCGAGATACGCGCTGGCAGGCCCTGCACCCGCGCCCCGAGCCAGTGCGCCAGCTCGTGCACGGCACCGAGCGGCATCCACAGCAGGCTCAGCAGCACGAAACTCGCGACCGGGTTCTGCAGGAAGAACAGCTGGTGGTAGCGGGGGCGCAGGCCGGGTACCGCGGCCAGCACCGCCAGGCATGCCGCCAGCAGCAGCGCGTAGCAGGCGAAGGCCGGCCAGGAGTACAGCGGCCTGGCCAGCCTGGCTGCCACGGCGCCGGCCCGGCCGCCGAGGCCGAGCCTTGGCCCGGGCGGCTCGGCGTCGGATCCCTTGACCGACGCGAAGCCGAGCTGCACCAGCTGCGCGGCGAAGTCGGCCACGTCGACCTCGACCCCGGTGGCGGCGCCGACCGCCGCGGCGGCCTGCGCCACGGTATGCCCGGCCCGCAGTTCATCGATGACCGCCACCGCAACCTGCGGCACGGCGATGAACTCGCCGCGCGCCAGGTCGCCGACCAGGTACTCGTCACCTTCCCTGGTGATGGTCAGCTCGGGTAGCTCGACCTCGGTGTCCGGGCCGACCGGCTGCTGCCTTGGCATCTGCTTGCTCCCCTGAGTACTGCTCGGCGTGCGGCCTGGCGGGCAGTGGCTGCGCTGTGCCGGAAGAGCCGGCACACCACCGCCACCGCCGCGCACCCAGCCGCGCGTTCGTGGCCATCGGTCAGAAATGCGGGCGGTGCCGCATCGTGGCCAGGATCTTCTCCACCTTCCTGATCTTGATCTTCATCGCTGTCACCTCCGTCTGCGCTGGCATCCGGCCGCGGCGGCCCTCGCCGCGGCCTGGTGCAGCAAGCGTGCGGCACGGCAGTGTGCTCGCAGTGTGCCTGCAGTGTGCCCGCAGTGTTGTCCCAGGCAGCGCCGATTTCAGCCGGTCACCGGTGCCGCGTGCGGGCTCGTGACCTGCCGCAACATCGCCAGCACAGCGATCGCACACAGCCCTGTGTCACCTTGACGGTGCGGGCTCCGCGGTGCCCGCAGGTAGAAAGGGCGCCGATAGGCCTGTAGGAGCATGAGCTACCGGCGGCTGACCGAAGGTGGGACGCTACGCAGATGAACGCGATGTCAAAGACGATCATGCCAGGCGGCGGGATAGCACGGCGCCCGCTGCACTTCATCATCCTTGCCGACTGCTCAGGGTCGATGAGAGCCGATGATGGCAAGAAGATCCAGGCGCTGAATTTCGCCATCGCCGAGATGCTGCAGCACCTGACCGCGTGGGAGCGGGACCAGGAACGATGCGACGTCCTGGTGCGCGCGATCGCGTTCGCGACCGAGCCGCGCTGGCACATACCGCAGCCGACGCCGGTGTCCCGGCTGCGCTGGATGCCGCTGACCGGCATCGTGGGCGGGCGCACCAACATGGCCCCGGCGTTCCGGATGGCCGCGTCCGTGCTCGGCAACGACCAGCTCGAGCGCCGTGCGTTCAGCCCGGTGCTGCTGCTGATCACCGACGGCATGCCGACCGACGATCCGAAGGACTTCGACCGCGGGCTCGACACCCTGATGGGCCTGCGGGCGGGCCGCGAGGCCATGCGGCTCGCCGTCGCGATCGGCCGGGACGCCAGGTCGGAGGCGCTGACCAGGTTTATCGCTGACCCGCAGCAGCCGGTGCTGCTGGCCAGCAGCATCGATGAGATAGCCGACAAGCTCAAGCTCGTCAGCAGGATCGTTTCGCAGGGCAGCTCCGCTGCACAGGATGAGCCGGACGAGGGTCAGCCGGTCAATGACTTTGATGTGGTGGTGTAGGCGATGCCGGGTTCCAGTGGGGAGCGGGGCGGGGCAGCGGGCGTGCTGCCCGCATCCTGGCGCGTGCATGTTGCGAGCGCGATCGGCGCCGCCCATATCCGGGATGGGCTGCCGAACCAGGACGCCGCGGCCGGGACCTTAGTCGAGCTGCCAGGCGGCGCGACCGTGACGGTCGCCGCGGTGGCGGACGGCCACGGCGACGCCAGGCACTTCCGCAGCGACCGGGGCGCGCACTTCGCGGTGTCCGAGGGGCTGGCCGCGGTCGCGCAGTGGGTGCAGGACCTGCCGGCTACCCCGGAAGAGGCGGGCGAGCGTGCTCGCGCGGTGCTGGTGCCGGACGTGGTGGCCCGCTGGGACGCCGCGGTCGCCGCTGACATTGCCAGCGATCCGCTGCGCGCCGACCGGGCTGACGGGCACCCGCTGACCTCGATCGCGTACGGGTCGACGCTGATGCTCACCGTGATCAGCGACGACTGGGCGGTGCTCACCCAGATCGGCGACGGTGACATGCTCGCGGTGCTGCCCGACGGCCAGGCCATGTCGCCGGTGCCGAACGACCCGAACCTGGACGGCAGGCGCACCACCAGCCTGTGCCAGGTCGGGGCCGTCGACTCGTTCCGGGTGGCCACCATCGACCTGACCGACAGCGAGCTGTTCGCGGTGCTGTCCGGCACCGACGGCTTCGGCAACGCCCAGGCGGAGGAGCAGTGGCAGCGCGGCGTGGCCGCCGACCTGGTGCGGTTCACCATCGACAGCGGCCAGGACTGGATCAGCGCCTCGCTGCCCGGCTGGGCCAAGCAGTGCGCGTCCTCGGCAGGCAGCGGTGACGACTGCACGGTCGCGCTGGTGGTGAACAGCGGGGTGGAGCTGACCGCGCCGGCCTACCTGCCGCCGGCCAACCCGAATGACGTCACCGGGCTGGCCACGACGGTCAGGCTGGCCTCCGGCACGATCCCGCTGGACGGCGCGGCCGCCGGGCTGGCAGCAGGCACGGGCGCCGAGGGCATCACGGTGCCGGTGCCGAGGCCTGACCCTGCTGGTCACTGGTTCGGCGACGAGTCGCCGACCCAGCGAATCGGGCCGGCCCAGGGCCCGCCGGCGCCTGGCGCGCCGTCCGGCCTGCCGCCGCAGCCTGCCAGGCCGGCGCCGCGGCGCAGCCGGATGCCGCTGCTGGCCGCCGGTGCGGTGATCGTCGTGGTCGGGATCGTGGTCGGGATCGCGCTTGCCCTGCACCACAGCCCGGCCAAGCCGCGGCAGGTCGGGCACACCACCACGCCGACTCCCTCGGTGACCGCGCCGAGCACAACCCCGAAGGCGAAGAAGCACCACCACGGGCACGGCATCGGCTCGGGCGGCGGTGGCGGCCAGGGCTCGACCGCCCAGCCCTCGCAAACCAAGAAGTGCCACGCGACCGTCTGCGTGTCGTTGACCGTCAGTAGCCAATGAGCCGAGCTGTGAGGTAGGGGAAGATGACCGAGCTGCAGACCGGTGACAAGGTCCGGATGCAGGCCGCGTTGGAAGAGCTGGTCATCGGCGATCGCATCGGCGAGGGCGGCCAGGGCACGGTGTACCGCGCGAACCTGAACGGCCGGTCGTTCGCGGTGAAGTGGTACCGGCCGGCCAGGCGCCCGGCCGACGACGCGCTGATCTACGCAAGCCTGGCGAAGCTGGTGGAGAGCGGCAGGCCGCCGCACCCGGCGTTCATCTGGCCGATCGACATGGTGAAGGCGGAGGGGCGCAACGGCTTCGGCTACGTCATGCCGCTGATGGACCGCCGGTTCGTCTCGTTCGCGCAGATGCTGTCGGCGTCCGAGCCGCCGGACTTCCGGATGCTGATCAGGATCGGCCTCAACCTCGTCGATTCCTTCGCCTCACTGCATACGGCCGGGCTGTGCTACCGGGACATCAACTTCGACAACCTCTGGGTTGATCCCGCCAGCGGTGACGTCGCCATCATCGACAACGACAACGTCGGCACGAACGGTGGCAAGGCGCTGGTCAAGGGCACGATGCGGTTCATGGCGCCGGAGGTGATGCGGGACGAGGCGCTGCCGTCGGCCACCACCGACCTGTACTCGCTGGCGCTGTTCCTGTTCTACCTGTTCTTCTTCGGGCACCCGCTGGACGGCGAGCTGGTCGAGGCGTCCTACAGCTGGGACGAGGGCAAGCGGCTGACCGAGGAAGAGCTCATGCTCAAGCACTTCGGCAAGGAGCCGGTGTTCGTCTTCGACCCGGACAACCCGGTGAACCGGCCGGTGTCCGATAGCCCGATGTGGATCTGGTGGTCGCTGTACCCGGGGTTCTTCAAGGACATGTTCGTCAGGTCGTTCACCACCGGGATCACCGACCCGAACCTGTACGGCAGGCTGGTCGAGGGCGTGCTGCGCAAGGGCCTGTACCGGCTCGAGGACAGCATCTGGGAGTGCTCGACCTGCACCGCCAGGATGCTGTACGACCCGGACGACCCTGGCCGCGCCTGCTGGAACTGCAAGACCGTGCCGCAGCCGCCGCTGCTGCTCACCGTGCTCGGCAGCTCGATCGTGCTGGCCGAGGGAGCGGTGCTGACCGGGCGCCACCTGCGTGCGCACGATCTTGGCGAGAAGGTGCTGGCCCAGGTCGAGGCCGACGGCAGCTTCCCCGGCAGGGTGCTGATGCGGAACAAGGGCGACGATCCGTGGACGGTGTTCCTGCCAGGTGAGGAACCCAAGATGGTGCAGCCGAAACAGCGCCTGCTGGTCAGGCCGGTGACGCTGGAGATCGCGCGCAAGCGAGTCACCATCCACCAGGCGGGCCAGCAGCCTCCTGGCTAGACCGGAATGTGAAAGGGAGTGGGATGAGCGAGCTGCGGGTCACGTTTGATGGCAGGGCTTACGGGTTTCAGCCGGGGGAGATCGTCCGGATAGGCCGCAGCACCGATAACAACATCGTGGTCGCCGACCCGACCGTGTCCCGCGAGCACGCCTACGTGGTAATGGCCGGCACCGGCTGGGTCTACGAGGACATCAACGGTGACCGCTCGTTCGTGGCCGGCCGCCCGGTCAAGCAGCTTCCGCTCAGCGGCGCCACCGAGTTGCGGCTCGCCGCGCCGGACGGCCCGGCGCTGCGGATCGAGGTGCTCGGGGCGCCAG
>JASHQL010000285.1 GCA_030039155.1 Streptosporangiaceae bacterium
CGGACGGCGAGCCGGCCAAGGAGATCGGCGTCGCCGCGCGGCTCTGGTCGCGGCTGGCGGAGATCGAACTCGGCCGCCGTGATCTCATCGTCGGCCTCGGTGGCGGCGCGGTGACCGACCTGGCGGGATTCGTCGCCGCGACCTGGCTGCGCGGGGTCCGCGTCGTGCTGGTCCCGACCACGCTGCTCGCGGTCGCCGACGCCGCGGTCGGCGGGAAGACCGGGATCAACACCCCGGCCGGGAAGAACCTCGTCGGCTCGTTCTACCCGCCGGCCGGGGTGCTCGCCGATACCGACCTGCTCGCCACGCTGCCGCCAGCCGATTACGCCAGCGGGCTGGCGGAAGTGATCAAGGCAGGGTTCATCGCCGACCCGGTCATCCTCGACCTGGTCGAGGCCGACCCGGCGGCGGCCGCCAGGCCAGGCGGGCCGCACGAGCGCGAGCTGATCGAGCGCGCGGTGGCGATGAAGGCAGCCGTGGTGACCGCGGACCTGCGCGAGGCAGGCAACCGGGAGACGCTGAACTACGGGCACACGCTCGGGCACGCCATCGAGCGGGCCGAGCGATACACGATGCGGCACGGCGACGCGGTCGCGATCGGCATGGTGTTCGCCGCGGCGCTGGCCAGGCTGGCCGGACGGCTGGATGCCGCGACTGCCGCCAGGCACCGGCAGATCCTGACCGCGGTCGGCCTGCCGGTCAGCTACCGGGGGGCCGGCTGGCCGGCGCTGCGCGCCGCCATGGCGGTGGACAAGAAGGCGCGGGCTGGCAAGCTGCGGTTCATCGTGCTCGACGGGCTGGCCAGGCCTTCGATACTCGCCGACCCGCCCGAGGAGCTACTCGAGCACGCGTTCGCTGAGGTGAGCTGATGGCCGCCGACCGGGGCTTGCCGCTCGTGCTGGTGCTGAACGGGCCGAACCTGGCCAGGCTCGGCAGCAGGGAGCCGGAGATCTACGGCTCGGCCACGCTGGCCGACGTGGCCGCCGCCTGCGCCGCCATCGGTGCCGAACTCGGCCTGCGTACCGAGGTGCGGCAGACCGATGACGAGGCGGAACTGGTCGCCTGGGTGCACGAGGCGGCGGACCGGCGGCTGGCCGTCGCGCTGAACCCGGCGGCGTTCACGCACTACTCGTACGCGCTGCGGGATGCGCTCGCCATGCGCACCGCGCCGCTGGTCGAGGTGCACCTGTCGAACCCGGCGGCGCGCGAGTCGTTCCGGCACACCTCGGTGGTGGCCGGGGTGGCCGACGGCACCGTGGCCGGCTTCGGACTGCACTCCTACGAGCTCGCGCTGCGCGCGATCGCCGGCCTGCTGGCCAGCGGGTAGGCGCGGTCGCCGGTCTGCCGGCCAGCGGGTAGGCGCGATCGCGGCGGACAGTTAGCATTCATCGCAAGATCGGGTGAGCTGGCCGGGCAGGCGCTTCGGCCCGGCCGGGCACTGGGCGAGAAGGGTCTGCTTGATGCGCATCGGGATGGCACTGAACTACGCGGGCGGCTTCAAGGAGACCGTTGCCGCGCTGGTCGACTACGAGAAGGCCGGCCTTGACATCGTGTTCGTGCCCGAGGCTTACAGCTACGACGCGGTCAGCCAGGCCGGGTACGTGGCCGCGGTGACCGAGCGGATCCAGATCGCCACCGGCATCATGCAGCTGTACTCGCGCACCCCGACGCTGACCGCGATGACCGCGGCCGGCCTTGACTATGTGTCGAACGGCCGGTTCATGCTCGGCATCGGCGCATCGGGCCCGCAGGTGATCGAGGGCTGGCACGGCGTGCCCTACGAGGCGCCGCTCGAGGTCACCCGCGAGACCATCGAGATCTGCCGGAAGGTCTGGCGCCGGGAGCGGCTCGAGTACGACGGGAAGCACTTCCACATCCCGCTGCCGCCGGGCCAGGGCACCGGCCTCGGCAAGGCACTCAAGCTGATCAACCACCCGGTCAGGGACCGGATCCCGATCATCCTGGCCGCGCTCGGCCCGAAGAACGTGGAGATGGCAGCCGAACTGGCGGAGGGCTGGGAGCCGTTGTTCTACTACCCGGAGAAGGCCAAGGACGTCTGGGGTGCGTCGATCGAGGCGGGGCTGGCCAAGCGCGATCCCGCGCTCGGCCCGCTTGACGTGATCGCGCAGACCGCGCTGGCGATCGGCGATGACGTCAAGGGCCTGATCGACCTGATCCGGCCGGTCCAGGCGCTGTACATCGGCGGGATGGGCGCCAGGGGCAGGAACTTCTACAACAACATGGCGGTCAGGTACGGCTACGCCAAGGAGGCGGCCGCGATCCAGGACGCCTACCTGTCCGGCCGCAAGGACGAGGCGGCCGCGATGATCCCGCAGGACCTGCTCGAGGCGACATCGCTGATCGGGCCGAAGTCCTTTGTCGCCGAGCGGGTTGCGGCGCTGCGCGAGTCCGGCGTGACCACGCTGAACATCGCGCCGATGGCGCAGACGCACGCCGAGCGGCTGGCCCTCGTCGAGCAGATCAGGGACCTGGCCGCCTGACCGCCAGCGGCCCACCGAAGGCCAAGACCAGCCGGTGCGGGTGAGCAGGCTGACCGAGACGGCTCGCTACAGTAACCGGCATGCCGGAAATACACGCCGCCCGCCGGGCAGCAGCGCAGCAGCTTATCGCGGCCGCAGGGGCCGACGCGGCACTGATCACCAGCCGGCCGAACGTCCGGTATCTCACCGGCCTGGCCAGCTCCAATGCCGCGGTCCTGCTGCCCGCCGCCAGCGACCAGGCGGCGGTGCTGGCCACCGACTCGCGCTACGCCGAGACGGCGGTCAGGGTCAGCCCCGACATCGAGCTGGTCACCGAGCGGATGATCGAGCCCGCGCTGGCCACGCTTGCGGCAAGCCGCGGCTGGCTGACCCTCGGCTTCGAGCCGCACGAGATGACCGTCGAGCGGCATGACCTGCTCGCCGGGCTGGCCGGCGGACCGACCGTGCTGCTCCCGCTCGGCCGGGTGATCGAGCAGCTCAGGACCGTCAAGGACGAGACCGAGATCGACCTGCTGCAGCGCGCCTGCGCGATCACCAGCGAGGCCTTCGACGCGGTGCTCGGCCAGATCGTGCCAGGCCGGACCGAGCGCGAGCTGGCCGTCGCGATCGAGCGGGCGATGACCGACAGGGGCGCCGAAGGCCTGGCCTTCGACACCATCGTGGCCAGCGGGCCGAACGGGGCGATCCCACATCATTCGCCCGCGCACCGGGCATTCGAGCCAGGCGACCTGATCACGATCGACTGCGGGGCCAGGTACCAGGGCTACCACGCCGACATGACCAGGACCGTCGCGCTCGGCGAGCCGGCCGGCTGGCAGCGGGAGATCTACGACCTGGTGGCCGCGGCGCAGCGGGCGGGCGTGCAGGCGGCGACCGACGGCGCCGAGGTAGCCGACGTGGACGCGGTGGCCAGGGACATGATCAAGGCGGCAGGCCACGGGGACCATTTCGGCCACGGACTCGGCCACGGGGTGGGCCTTGAGGTGCATGAAGCGCCGGCGATCGGGCCCGGCAGGCCGGGTAGACTGGCGGACCGGGTTCCCGTCACCGTCGAGCCCGGCGTGTACCTGCCGGGCAAGGGCGGGGTCAGGATCGAGGACACCCTGGTGGTCCGCGCTGGCTCCGGCGCAGCCGAGGCGGGATCGACCGGATCAGCCCAGATCCTCACCACCGTAACCAGGGACCTGCTCGTGCTGTGATCTCCGTGCCGGGTGCCAGCGGCCCCTCCCCAGGCCGGCACCACGGAGTTCAGGCCGGGCTTGATCCCGCAGCAAGCGCAGGAGACGAGCAGACGTGGCCACCACGAACGACCTGAAGAACGGCATGACCCTGAGCATCGACGGCCAGCTCTGGAGTGTGGTGGACTTCCAGCACGTCAAGCCCGGCAAGGGCGGCGCCTTCGTGCGCACGAAGCTGAAG
>JASHQL010000286.1 GCA_030039155.1 Streptosporangiaceae bacterium
GGCTCGGCCGCACCGCCGCGGGCGTCACCGCTGACGAGTGCTCACTTCCGGTCGGCGGCCGGGTCCCTCGCCTCGTCGATCAGCAGCACGGGGATGTCATCCCTGACCGGGTAGGCCAGGCCGCAGTCGGCGCCAGTGCAGACCAGCTCGCTCGCCTCGTCGTCGGCACGCAGCGGGGCGTGGCATTTCGGGCAGGCCAGGATCTCGAGCAGCCAGTCATCAATCTTCATGTCGTCTCCAGTCCGCACCCTGTCGGTCTCAGCCAGGCTACCGGCTGGCACCAGGGTCAGCCGGCGCCGACTGCAGCACCCGCAGGTGACCGCGCCTGCCGACCTCGATGCCCTGGCCGGTCGGCTCGGCCGGGGCGTGCGGCGCGGCTGCCTCCCTGACCGCGTTCGCCAGCGCCTCCAGGTCGTCGGCCTGCTCCTCCTGCGCGGCCTCGGCGGCCGGCAGCCTGACCACGTCCCAGCCGCGCGGGACCACCAGGCGGTCGGCGTGCCCGGCGCACAAGTCATAGCAATGCGGCTCGAAATAGGCGGCGAGCGGACCCAGGACCGCGGTGGAGTCGCGGTAGACGTAGGTCAGCGTGTACACCGCAACCTGCTTGCACGCTGGCCGTGAGCATCGGCGCGAACTCACCGGCCTGCCCCCTCGAAGCTGACCCGACGCCGCCGCGGGGGCCTGCGGGCTCGCCCGCGATCGTCGCTCACAACGGCTGACGGTATCGACCGGCAGGCGGTAACGCCACCACCTGGGGCACACTGCGCGATCGTGTCTCCACGCTGCGATCGGGCCGGCCCTTGGCCGAGCACATCTGCCAGCGCGGAGATACCCTCGGTTGCTGTGCGCAGCGGGAACGGGGCGAACCGGCCTGGCAGCAAGACCAGGCGGCGGGACAGGCACGGGCACGGCCTGCGCGGCCTGCTCGTGCCGCCAGAGGTGCCGTTGTACCGGACCAGGGCCGAGCGTTTCGACGAGCTGGTGCTGCTGGCCGTCGCGCAGCTAGAGCCCCGCTGGGAGGCCGAGCTGGCGGGCGTCGAGTTCGCGGTTGAGGAGATCCCGCCGGCCGACGCTCCCGATCAGTGCCCGGATCCGGTGCCGCTTGCCAGGCTCGAGCCTGGCACGCCGGACGCGGCCGACCAGCCGGGCGAGGGCAGCCCGGCCAGGATCGTGGTGTACCGCAGGCCGCTGATGGCCAGGGCGGACGGTGAGGACGAACTCGGCGAGCTGGTCCTGGACGTGATCGTCGAGGAGTTCGCCAGGCTGCTCGGCGTCGATCCGCAGATCGTCGACCCCGGCTATCCGGCAGAGGAGTGACGGGCGCCGTCGGCTGGTCAGGGCAGCACGGTCAGCAGCGAATCCCTGGCCCGCACCAGCGGCACCCAGGTCAGCGAGCTTGGCACCGCCATGATCGACTGCACCGACCCGCCAGACCTGATCACCCGCCCGGCGTAGACGGGGCCAGACCCGGCAAGCGGCGTGATCACGACGCTGAACCAGCGGTCCCTGCTGCCCTTCGGCGGGCTCAGCACCTGCTCGACCGTGTGCCCGGCCGGGATGCTGACCACCTGGCCCGGCTGGCCGCCCACGGTGAGCGAGGTGGTGCCGGTCACGATCCGGACGCTCGCCGCATTGCCCGGCGCTGACAGCACAAGCTCGGCGGTCCCCGCCGGGCCGTGCGGGACGTCGGCGATGACGCCCTGCTCCTGCACCGCGGCCGAGCTTCCGGCTATGGCACCCGGCGCCCCGGCGGCACCACCGGAGACCATCATGGCCGCGGTCACCGGCACGTTCGCCGACACCTCCACGGCCCCGGCGACGCCGGCCAGTGAGGGCAGCTGTACCTGGGCGGCCGAGTTGCTCGGCAGGTCGATGTCGGTGCCGCCGGTTGGCTGATACGAGCCCCTGCTGGTCACCGCGGTCACCTTGACCTGCGCGTTATCGCTGCCGGGCACCGCGACGTACAGCACCCGCGAGCCGGGTGCCGCAGTCATGCCAGGGATCACGACCTTGGTGGCCGGCGGCTGCGCCGGCGGCAGCCACACGCCGGCCTGGCCGTTGCGCTTGCTCTCCCGCACGTTCGCCACCAGCTGGCCGAGCGTCGCCGAGATGTGCAGGGAGATGACTCGCGAGCTCTTCAGATAGCCGGCCAGCGACTGCACCAGCTCGGTGTGCGGCGGCACCACGATGCCGGTGTCAGGGCTGCCCAGCACCGGCCCCGCGTCGGTCAGCGCGAGGACCTGGGCGTCGGCAGGCTGGCCGGACGGGTTCAGCAGGTACAGCTCGACGTTGCCCGCGGTAGCCACACCAGGGCCGACGAACCAGAAGTCGGTGCCCGGCTCGGTGCATGGCGCGGTGACCAGCCCGCTCGGGCCGGTCTGCTCCACCTCAAGGCCCTGCGCCATCGACCCGGTCGCCTGCACCAGCACGCCGCCGCGTACCACGCTGGTCGGCACGGACGCCGCTCCGGCCTGCAGCTTCTGGTCGCCCTTCACCGCGGGCGCCGCGGTCACCTTGACGACGTTCTGCAGGCCGCTCCTGCTGACCGTCCTGACCGGCTTGCCGGCCGAGCTGCCGTCAACCCTGGTGACGACCGCGCTGCCTTGCGGGGCCTTGCCTGGGTTCGCCATGATGGCCAGGCCGCCCGCGGTAGCCCCGGTGGAACCGGGCGCGGCGCAGCCGAACGCCGCCGACTCGACCGCGGCGCGGCCTGGCTTGCCCGGCGCGGCGGCCGCCGCGGCCTGATGGCCCAGCTGGCTCGCCGCCGCGTACACCACGCCAACCGCGACGACGGCCAGCACCGCGAACACCGACCGGCGGCGCAGCAGCCGGGTCACCAGCGGTCTCCTTCCCGGTCGCGGTCTGGCGCTGGCCAGTGCCCGGTGCCCCGGTCGCCGGCCGGGCTCGGCCAGTCGTGGTGCACTTCGTCGATCGGCGGCAACGCCTCAAGCTCGCCGTCTGAAGCGGCCCAGCTATCGTCCTCGCCAGGCCACGGCCGGTCGGAGTAGCCGACCTGGCCGTAATCGGCACTGTCGTAGCCGGCCTGGTCGTAACCGGCACTGTCGTAGCCGGCCTGGTCGTAACCGGCCTGGTCGGCCTGGTCGTGTCCGCGACCGTCGTAGCCGGCACCGTCGTAGCCGGCACCGTCGTAGCCGGC
>JASHQL010000287.1 GCA_030039155.1 Streptosporangiaceae bacterium
CGCCGGCCCGGCCATTGGCGGCACCGAGACCGGCGCACCGGCGGGTGGCGCCCCGGCCGGCTGCGTTGCATACGGCGGAGGCGCAGGCAGCCGGCCAGCGTCGAACGGGAACAGCAGCGCCGCCGCCGCGCACGCCGCGTCCAGGTAATAGCGCAGCAACCGGGTCGTCGCCGCCCGCCGGTCAGCCGCGCTCTCCCCGGCGACCAGCTCGCGCGCATAGGCGCGGAGCACGTCGTGCATGCCAAGGTGCGCCGGGCCGGCCGGCTGCACCAGGTGCGCGGCGGCCAGCTGGTCGAGCACGGCGCGAGCCTGATCGACAGTGATGCCGGCGAGTGCGGCGCAGGCGTAGCCGTCGAATCCTTCGCCGACGTGCAGGCTGAGCAGCCGGAACATGCGGGCCGCCTGGGCATCCAGGTGCCGGAATGACCAGGAGAACACGGTCCGGACTGCGGTGCGCGGGTCGCCGCCCGCGGTGAGCAGGTCGAGCCGCCGCTGCTCGTCGGCAAGCTCGGCAACCAGGTCCGTGACCGCGGCCGTCGGCCTGGACACGGCAAGCTCCGCGGCGATCCGCAGCGCGAGCGGCAGCCTGGCGCACTGCGCGGCGAGCGCGGCGGTGGCCGCTGGATCGGCCTCGGCGCGGCCGCCGATCAGCGCGCGGAGCAGGTCGGCCGCCGCCGCGGCCGGCAGCAGGTCAAGGTCGAGCCGGCGCGCACCATCCCTGGCCACCAGGCCGGCCAGCGTGTCTCTGCTAGTAACTAGCGCCACCGCGCCGGCCGAGCCTGGCAGCAGCGGCCTGACCTGCTCCACCCCGGCGGCGTTGTCGAGCAGCACGAGCATCCGGCGGTCGGCGAGCAGGCTGCGGTACTGGGCGGCCCGCTCGTCCAGGCCTGGCGGGATGTCCTGGCCGGGAACCCCGAGCGCGCGCAGGAACCCGGCGAGCGCGTCGGCGGCCGGCACCGGCTGATCCGGGTCGTAGCCGCGCAGGTTCACGTACAGCTGCCCGTCGGGGAACTGGCCGGCCACCTGGTGGCCCCAGTGCACCGCGAGCGCGGTCTTGCCGACGCCCGCGGTGCCGGCGATCGCCGAGATCAGCACGGTGCCAGGGCCGGCCTGGCCGAGCAGCGCGGTCAGCCAGCCAAGCTCGGCGTCCCGCCCGGCGAACTGCCGCACCAGGGCCGGAAGCTGCCGTGGCACCGCCCGCTGACTCGCGGTGCCGGGCCCGGCAGCCGCCTGCTGGCCCGCACCGACCTGCGGGTCACCGGCCAGCAGCCGCTGATGCAGCTCGCGCAGCTCGCTGCCTGGCTCGGTGCCGAGCTCAGCCACCAGCAGCTGGCGCGCCTGCTGGTAGGCGGCCAGCGCCTCGGCCTGCCTGCCGTCCATGGACAGCGCCTGCATCAGCAGCGCATGGAACCGCTCGCGCAGCGGATGGCCGGCCACGAGCTGGCGAAGATCGCTGATGACGGCCTGCTGGCGGCCAAGCCTGAGCTCGCATTCGGCCCGCAACTCCGCCGCGGCAAGCCGCAGCTCGGCCAGCCTTGGCAGGTCACGCTGGGTCAGCAGCTCCGATTCCACGTCTGCAAGCGGCTCGCCGCGATACAGCCCGAGTGCCTGTTCCGCCTGCGCCGACGCCGCTGCCCAGTCGCCGCGGTCGGCGGCCGTACGCGCCGTCGCCAGCAGCGTTTCCAGGCGGGAAACGTCCAGCTCGCCCGGCTGTACCTTGATCAAATAGCCGCGCGGCCTGGTACTGATCCTTGAATGGTCGGCATCGCCAAGGGCCAGCCGCAGCCGTTTCACGTAGTTCTGCACGGTCACCTGCGCGGACGGCGGCCAGGCGGTGCCCCAGAGCACCTCGGCCAGCTCGCCGATCGGCACCACCTGGTTGGACTTCAGCAGCAGGGCCGCGAGCACGGCACGCTGACTGCCGCGCTGCACCGGAACCTGGATCCCGCCAGAACGCACTTCGAGCGGCCCGAGCAGGCGGTACTCAAAGAGGCGCTGCGCGGAGCCTGCCGCCATCGGGCACCACCATGATCTAGAATCCCGGCCAACCCGGCATTCACGCTAACTCAGTGCTAACCGCATGCTAACGCCACAGGAGATACTGACCTCCGGCAAAGCGGTGGCTACCGCTGCATCGGCCCGCACGGGGGTGGGACCGGAGTGGCAGCCACCGGCTGGACAAGGACCGGGCGGCCACTCCTCCGGCCGGCCGGCCCGCCACTCCGGGACCACGGAGCAGTCGTCATGGTGAGGAAGTCATGAACATGAAGCAAGTAGCGCGAGCGGCGTGCGTGGCAGCGAGCAGCCTGCTGGTGCTGGCCGCGGCCGCCCGGCCGGCGCAGGCGTCCACCGGGACTGGCTGGCGGATCTTCGCCAGGTTCTCCGCGCACGGCGCTCAGATCAGCCTCAACGGCGTGGCAGCGATCTCCGCTCAGGACGCCTGGGCGGCAGGGACCTCGCTGAAGGGCAGTACCTCCAGCGCGTTCGTGGTGCGCTGGAACGGCAAGTCCTGGCGCCAGGTCAAGCTGCCTGGCTCGGTCAAGACCGCGCTGGACACCGCGAAGACCCAGAGCGTCGGCATCAGGGCGACCGGGTCGGCGGACGTCTGGCTGTACAGCGCGCACGGCTACGCTCGGTGGACCGGGCACTCCTGGCGGACCGGCACGTTCCCGGCCGCGGTCAGGAATCAGCCGGCCGGCCTGCTCGTGTTCAGCTCGCGCGACGCCTGGCTGGTCGGCACGAACGACGCAAGCAGCACGGCGACCGCATTCGCCGAGCAGTACAACGGGCACGGCTGGCAGGCAATGCCGCCGCCCCCGGTCACCTATTTCCAGGTCGCCGCGTCGTCTGC
>JASHQL010000288.1 GCA_030039155.1 Streptosporangiaceae bacterium
CTGACGAGCAGGTAGCTGGCGATGGCGCCCATCATCGTGACCATCGCGTAGGACCGGGCGTCCTGGCCGTACAGGCTGATGTCGGGCACCACCGCGAACAGCAGCCCGGCCGCCAGCCCGGCAACCGGCGAGAAGATCCGCCTGCCGAGCGCGGCCACGAAGGCGGCGGCCACCGTCATCGCGATGACCGAGGGGAACCGCATCGCCAGCTCGCCGTAGCCGAACAGCCTGGACAGCCCCCACATCAGCATGTAGTAGGCGCCGTGCACCGCGTCCACGTTGCCGAGCATCCTGACCATGGCGCCGAACGGCCGCTTGATCGCTGCCATGGTGGCGGCCTCGTCCCGCCAGTACGAGGGCACCGTGACGCCGAGCAGCATCACCGCGAAGGTGACCGCGGGCGGCAGCAGCCGCATCCACAGCGGGCCGGGCCGGAAGCACGTGCGCTGGCTGGCAGAGGTGTCGGCAGCCACGGCAGCGACGCTGCCGGTCCTGGCCGCCGGGGCCAGCACGGCCCTGACCTCACCAGACGTCATCGAAGAACTTCCTCCGCGCGCGATCGGACTGCAGACGCCAGCCGCGCGCTCAGTGCACCCCGTAGCCGAACGCGGCTGGCGTTTCTCACCCTACGTACCTGGCTCCGGTACCCGGAACCGAGCCCCGGTACCCGGAACTCACCTACCCCAGCCGCGCGGTCCCGGCACCCGGGACCTACCGCTCAGCCACCGACCAGTTCAGCTGCCGCGCAGCGCGCGAATCGACTGCCGCAACGAGCCTACTGTGGCGAGCACGGCCGACGGCTCATAACCGCAGTGTGCCATGCAGTTCGAGCACCTCGGGTCGTTGCCCCGGCCGTAGGCCGACCAGTCGGTGGTCTCGATCAGCTCACGGTAGGTGGCCGCGTAGCCGTCGCCCATCAGGTAGCACGGTCGCTGCCAGCCCTTGAGGGAATACGAGGGAATCCCCCAGGCTGTGCACGAAAAGTCCGCCTTGCCCTCAAGGAAGTCAAGGAACAGCGGCGTGTGGCCAAGCCGCCAGCGCTTCCTGTTCCCGCCGGCGAACGCCTTGCTGAACAGCTCGCGGGTCTCGGCGACCGCGGGGAACAGGTCCTGATTGGGCGCCTTGTCGTAGGCGTAGGCGGGCGACACCATCATCTCGTCCACGCCGAGGTCGTCGTTGAGGAAGTTGAGGACGTCGGTCACCGTCTGCGGGGTGTCGGTGTTGAACACCGTGGTGTTGGTGGTCACCCTGAACCCGCGCCGCTGGCATTCCTTGATCGCCTCGACGGCCTGATCGAACACGCCTTCCTTGCTGACCGAGGCGTCGTGCCGCTCGGCAAGCCCGTCGATGTGCACCACCCAGGCGAAGTAGTCCGACGGCTTGAACTGGTCGATCTTCCTGGGGATGAGCAGGGCATTCGTGCACAGGAACACGTATTTCTTGCGGTCGATCAGCGCCTGCACCAGCTCGGCGATCTGCGGGTGCATGAGCGGCTCGCCGCCGGCGATGGACACCATCGGCGCCCCGCACTCCTCGATCGCGGCGACCGCCTGGTCGACCGGCATCCGCTGCCGCAGCACGTCGGCCGGATGCTGGATCTTGCCGCAGCCCGCGCAGGCGAGGTTGCAGGCAAACAGCGGTTCGAGCTCCACGAGCAGGGGGAATTTCTCTCGCCCGGCCAGCCGCTGCCTGAGCAGGTAGGACCCGATCCGCAACCGCTGGCGCAATGGCACCGTCATGCTTGCAAGACCTCCTTCATGCCCCCCTGACTTCCCTGGGCTGTACCTGCTTGGGCAGGCCGAATCGCACGGTCTCAGTGGCGACCACGCGCTCGGTGACCTCGACCTGGCCGAGCCCGGCCAGCGCGGTCACGATCTGATCGACCAGCACTGGCGGCGCGGACGCACCGGCGGTCACGCCGATGGTGGCAGCGCCGGCCAGCCAGCCGAGCTCGATGTCCCCCGTGTCGTCGATCAAGTACGCGGGTGTTCCTGCCCGCTGCGCGGTCTCCACCAAACGCACTGAGTTGGAGGAATTGGCCGACCCTGCGACCAGCACCAGGTCGGCCTCGGCGGCGACCGCACGGACCGCATGCTGGCGGTTCGTGGTGGCATAGCAGATGTCGTCGCTGCCTGGCTCCCGGGCCGCAGGGAAGCGCTTCAGCAGCGCGCTGACCAGGCCAGATGCCTCGTCGACCGAGAGCGTGGTCTGCATCAGGTAGGCGACCTTGGCCGGGTCAGGCGGGTCGAGCGCGGCCACGTCGGCCTCGTCCTGGACCAGCACCAGGCTGCCCGGCGCCTCGCCGAGCGTGCCCTCGACCTCCTCATGTCCGGCATGCCCGATCAGCACCACCAGGTAGCCGTCCGCGGCATAACGCCTGGCCTCGGCGTGCACCTTGGCCACCAGCGGGCAGGTGGCGTCGATGGTGCGCAGGCCGCGGTCGGCCGCCTCGGCCCTGACCGCGGGTGACACGCCGTGCGCGGAGAACACCACGGTCGCGCCGTCTGGCACCTCGGCAAGCTCGTCCACGAAGATCGCGCCCTGCCGCTCCAGCCCGGCCACCACGTGCGAGTTGTGCACGATCTGCTTGCGCACGTAGACCGGGCCGGCCGGCTGGCTGACCGCCCGCTGCACGATCTCGATGGCCCGGTCCACGCCGGCGCAGAACGA
>JASHQL010000289.1 GCA_030039155.1 Streptosporangiaceae bacterium
ATGCCGAGCATCAGCCCGCCGCCCTCCTCGCGGAAGTAGCCATAGTTGGCCGGGTCCTCCAGCACCGGCCAGGACGAGTCGACCTCGGCGATCGGCTCGGTGAGCAGGTAGTAATGCTCGGCGGCCTGCAGCGGGATGCTCACTCCGGCGAGCTCGCCAAGCTGCCTGGCCCACATGCCCGCGCAGTTCACCACGTATTCGGCCTCGATCTCGCCGTGCGCCGTGCGCACGCCGGTGACCCTGTCCCGGTGCCGCAGGAAACCGGTGACCGGCACGCCTTCGACGATCTGCACGCCCTGCAGCCTGGCGCCCTTGGCCAGCGACATGGTCACGTCGACCGGGTTGACCCGGCCGTCGGCAGGTATGTAGAAGCCGGCCAGCACGTCATCGGTCCTGGCCAGCGGGAACAGCTCGGCCACCTCGCGCGCCGAGATCTCGTGCACCTCGACGCCGCAGTGCCGGTTGAAGTTGGTGACCCGCCGGTATTCCTCGAGCCGGCCAGGCTCGATGGCCAGCTCGATCAGCCCGACCTGTCGCAGCCCGGTGGCGAGGCCGGTCTCCGCCTCCAGCCGCGCGTACAGGTCGCGGGTGTACTTGCGCAGTTCCGTTGAGGTCTCCGAGGTGGACCCGAACGTGGCCATCAGCCCCGCGGCATGCCAGGTCGTGCCAGAGGTCAGCTTGTCCCGCTCCAGCAGCAGCACGTCTTTGACGCCCATCTGCGCCAGGTGATAGGCGACCGAGGTACCGATGATGCCGCCGCCGACCACGACCACTTGGGCGCGATCGGGCAGCCTGGCGCTGTCGACGGGGGCCATGCACGCTCCGATCCGGCTGGGCTACGGCGTTGCATGCGGCAACGCGGGTCCGCCGGTCGAGCATATGCGGACCAAGCGGAAGGATCTTGTCCCTCGGCTGCGCGGCCCTGGCCGGCTAGCCTGGGCCGGCCGGCCGATCAGGCCGGGATGAGCGCAGTCAGTCCCTGGTCAGCTTCCGGTAGGTGACCCGGTGCGGTCGCGCCGCCTCCGCCCCGAGCCGCTCGATCTTGTTCTTCTCGTATGACTCGAAGTTGCCCTCGAACCAGTGCCAGCTCGCCCCGCCCTCCCAGGCCAGGATGTGGGTGGCGATCCGGTCGAGGAACCACCGGTCGTGGCTGGTGATCACGGCGCAGCCGGGGAACTCCAGCAGCGCGTTCTCCAGCGAGGCCAGGGTTTCCACGTCCAGGTCGTTGGTCGGCTCGTCCAGCAGCAGCAGGTTGCCGCCCTGCTTCAGGGTGAGCGCCAGGTTGACCCGGTTCCGCTCGCCGCCGGACAGCACGCCAGCGGGCTTTTGCTGATCGCTGCCCTTGAAACCGAACGCCGCGACATAGGCACGGCTCGGGATCTCGGTCTTGCCGGCCCTGATGAATGTCTCGCCGTCAGAGATCACGTCCCAGACGTTCTTGGCCGGGTCGATCCTGGCCCTCGACTGGTCCACGTAGGCGATGTCGACGGTCTCGCCGACCTTGATGCTGCCAGAATCCGGCCTTTCCTCACCGATGATCATCTTGAACAGCGTGGTCTTGCCGACCCCGTTGGGCCCGATGATGCCGACGATGCCGCCCTGGGGCAGGGTGAAGCTCAGGTCCTCGAAGAGCTCCCGGTCGTCGAAGCCCTTGGCCAGGCCGGTGACCTCGACCACCTGGCTGCCCAGCCTCGGCCCGGGCGGGATCTGGATCTCCTCGAAGTCCAGCTTGCGGTTCAGCTCTGCCTCGGCCGCCATCTCGTCGTACCGTGCCAGCCTGGCCCGGCTCTTGGCCTGCCTGGCCCGCGGGCTTGACCGCACCCACTCCAGCTCGTCCTCGAGCAGCTTGCGCCGCTTGGCGTCCTTCTGCCCCTCGATCTTGAGCCTGGCCGCCTTGGTCTCCAGGTACGTGGAGTAGTTGCCCTCATAGGGGTAGGCGCGGCCGCGGTCAAGCTCGAGGATCCAGCCGGCCACGTTCTCCATGAAGTACCGGTCGTGGGTGACCGCCACCACGGTGCCCGGATACTTCTCCAGGTGCTGCTCGAGCCACTGCACGCTCTCGGCGTCAAGATGGTTGGTCGGCTCGTCCAGCAACAGCAGGTCCGGCTGGGCCAGCAACAGCTTGCACAGCGCCACCCGCCGCCGCTCGCCGCCGGACAGCACCGACACCTCGGCATCGGGCGCCGGACACCGCAACGCATCCATCGCCTGCTCAAGCTGACTGTCCAGGTCCCAGGCGTCCTTGTGGTCAAGCTGCTCCTGCAGCCTGCCCATCTCCGCAAGCAGCTCGTCCGAGTAGTCGGTCGCCATCAGCTCCGCGACCTCGTTGTAGCGGTCAAGCAGCGCCTTGGTCTCGGCGACGCCATCCTCCACGTTGCCAAGCACCGTCTTGGACTCGTCCAGCACCGGCTCCTGGTCAAGCAGCCCCACGGTGAATCCCGGCATCAGCCGCGCGTCGCCATTGGACGGCTGCTCAGTCCCCGCCATCATCCGCAGCAGCGTCGACTTCCCGGTCCCGTTCGGGCCGACCACGCCGATCTTCGCGCCCGGCAGGAACGCCAGCGTCACCTCGTCGAGGATGACCTTGTCGCCGTGCGCCTTCCGCACACGGCTCATCTGGTAGATGAACTCCGGCATGCCTTAAGGGTAGGGGCTGCCGGCCAGCCCTTGGCACCTGGTGCCGCGAGGGCCCAGGGAAGCCGGAACTAGGCTGCACGGCCAGCCGGTGACCCAGGGCGGGCCACTGGCCAGCAGGGGCAGCCGGTGACCCCGGCCGGGCCACTGGCCAGCACGGCCAGCAGGGTAACCCAGGCCGGCCACTGGCCAGCACGGCCAGCAGGGTAACCCAGGCCGGCCACTGGCCAGCACGGCCGGCCGGTGACCCGGCCCGGCGCAAGGGACCGCGCCGGACCGCGCCCGACCGGCCGGACCGGGCCGGTGCTGGCTAGAACGGCGTCACGGCCGGCTCCAGGCTGCCTGGCGCCAGCTGAGCGCTGTCCTCAGCCAGCGCCTCGACCGCCAGCGCATCGGCCTGGCCATCGGGATCCAGCTCGCCGGCCGGCGCCAGCTCTCCGGATGGCACCTGGACGTCGCCTGCTCCGGCCCCAAGCTCGGCAGCCGTCGGCCCGGTGGACTGCCTGGCCCGGCTGAAGCCGGCCACGCCGCGGCAGAGGTCGTGCCCGATCGAGGTGGCGTCGATGTCGACGTTGATCATCTTCTCGCCGTTCCTGCCTTCGTACTCGCGGACCGAGAGCTTGCCCCTGACCTGGACCGCGTCGCCGGTGCGCAGCGACATGGCCGCGTTCTGGGCGAGCCTGCGATAGCACTGCACGGTTGCGAACGAGGACGGGCCGTCGGTCCACTCGCCCGACTCGCGGTCAAGCCACCGAGGTGTCCAGCCCACCCGCATGCTCAGCGATGGCACGCCGGTGCGGGTCGTCCGCATCGTGGGTTGGGTGGCGATGTAGCCGGTCAGGCTGATGAATGCGTCGCCAGAGTTCACTGCAGCTACCTCCAGAAGTCGGTCGGCGGCCGGGGCCGCTGCCCCGGTCGACGGCCAACGCTGCCAGCCACCCGGCGCTGATCGCCCGAGCGTGGCACCGGCTGTGGACAACAGCGCGTACCAGCCGGCGGTGTGCACGCAGCGGTCGCGCGGGACCGCCGTCGGCGGGATCCTGCCCCGTCGGCGGGATCCTGCCCCGTCGGCGGGATCCTGCCCCGTCGGCGGGCGGCGTGCTATTCGCCGCCCTGGCTGCCAGGCTCCGGCCTGGGACCGCCGCCAAGCAGCGCCTGGGTCAGCGCACTGCGCGTGTCGAGCAACTGGTCGAGCGCCGCCGTCAGGTGTGCGTCGGTCACCCTGATCGGCGCCGCATCGTCGGCTGCGGCTTCGCCTTCTTGCTCG
>JASHQL010000290.1 GCA_030039155.1 Streptosporangiaceae bacterium
AGCGGTACTGGCCAGAAACCCCCGCCGTCTGCCCGGCCGGGCAGGAAGCCGCCGCGCCCGCCATCGACGACCCGCAGCCTTACCTGCCGGGCTCCTTCGACGACGTCGTCCTGGCCTACGACCTGGGCCAGCTCACCCACGATGAATACGAGGCCATCACCAGCATCGCAACAGGCACCGCATCCTAGCCCTCGCGCATGCCCAGGACCGGTGACGTCTGGATCAGGAGTCAGGGCCTTGCAGACACCGCCCTTGGCTCAGCGGGCGTGGGGTCCAGCGGAGCCAACGCAAAGCACGCGGCGGGTCCTTACAGCTGACAGTGAGTGGTCAGGTGCGGGGTCGAACCGCCGACCTTCCGCTTTTCAGTGAACCGAGCAATCCATCTCTGACGGGGCACAACGTACCGCAGCCGACGGTCGCGGGCGCGCATCACGCACGAACAACATGCAGGTCCAGCTGCGTCGCCAGGTTCTGGCGCTCCGGGGTGGAAGAGGCCACCGTTCTGCCGCGAGCTAGGCAGCTGCGTCGCTACTAGCGCGGACATCGATCTGCTGCCACTCAGACCTGTAAGCGCCTTCGAGTCTGCCACTGACGGCGTAAGGAACCCGAGGACAGCCGCCCGAACCCGTCCCCGGCCAGGCCCTGCTGCAGCGGCCTTGCCTAGCCCGATGCCGATCTCGCCCAGCTGGCTTGCTCAGAGTGCCTGCGTGGCCAGGGGCGGTGCGCTCTCATAGCCCTGTCTGGAGCCGACCGCCAGGACGGGCGGTTCCTCGCAGTTGGCAGCCGGCGCGTGGCCAGACAAGCCCGACGCTGGGGTGCCCGGACGCTACTTTCGCCTCTGCCGCCGGGCGCAGGAACCATACAGGTGAGCTGATGCGCGGGATGCCAAGGTCACGAACCCGGTACAGCGTGGCTGCCGATTCGCGAGCCTTCAACGCCCTCGCGCGGAAACCGGCGGACGGGTGGAGATAGGGTGAGCGCGGGTGATCGGGCCCTTACGAGACAACAGGGATATTCGTCCTGATACGATCGGGGCCGGCAGCATCCGACACGCCGTCCTGAGCGGGATAGCAACAGCGTGTTGCAAGAGGGGTGGCGTAGTTGGATACGATTCTTGGCTACCTGGATCACTGGGCGGGAGTTAACCCTGACAAGTGCTTCAGCGCGTTTCTCGATCGCCATGGCAATACGCGCGAGAGTTACACCTACCGGGCGTTCGACGCCAGGACACGTTTCCTGGCGGAGTATCTCCTCAGTGAATCTGGCATTCAGCGCGGCGATCGCGTCGCGCTGGTTTACCCGCCGGGGCTGGAGATGGTGGCCTCGTTCGTCGCCTGCGCGCGCATAGGGGTCATTCCCGTCCCTATTCCGCCCGCCACGTCAGTCGGGAAGGGCGCGGTCGCACGACTCACGTCCGTGATGCTGGACTGTCAGACCGGCCTGGCTCTGACAGATTCATCACTCGGATCGGCGTCCATCGGAGGTAATGAGGCTGGTGGCGGGCTCGTCTCGGAAGACTCTCCCGCTCCCGCCGCCCGCTGGCTCGCCACCGACCTGCTGCAGGGTGCAGCGCGCGGGGACGCCATAGACAGCCCGGGCGAGACACTCTTCCTGCAGTACACCTCCGGCTCCACCGGAACGCCTAAGGGCGTCGTCGTATCGCACCAGAATCTCATTAGCAACTGCCATTCAACCGTCGATCATCAGGCTATCGGCGTTTCCTGGCTGCCACAGTTCCATGACATGGGACTGATCGGTTACTATCTTTTCCAGATCGTCATCGGTGGGACTACTTACGGTTTCTCGCCGCTCGACTTCCTGCGGCGACCCGCTCTGTGGCTGGAAACGATCAGCCGTTACAAGGCGACCGGTACGTCATCTCCGAACTTCGGCTTCGAATACTGCTTGTCTCCTGAGCGGGTCCCGGATGCCGCGCTCGAGGGCCTGGACCTGAGTTCGCTTCAAGTCCTGATGAACGCCTCCGAGGCAGTCAGGCCGAGCACATACCGCGGTTTCCTGGAACGATTCGAGAAGTACGGCCTGCGCCCGGCGGCGCACGTTCAGGCTTACGGCCTCGCGGAGAACACGCTGGCGGTCGCCAGCTCGGGACGCCGGGCAGTCAAGCTCAGCCGCAAGTCGATGTACGCGCGCGAGGTCGTGCTGGCCGCCGAGGACACTCCACCGGACCAGCAGTTGGAGCTGATCAGCTGCGGCGAGCCTCTGGACGGGGTGCACGTGCGGATCGTGGACCCGGACCTCGGATCGGCGGTCGGCAGCGACGGCATCGGGGAGATCTGGCTTGCCGGAGACAGCAAGTGTCAGGGGTACTGGAACAAGCCCGAGCTTTCCGAGCAGGTCTTCAACAACACGGTCACCGATGATCCTGATGACCAGCGCCGGTACCTCCGCACCGGCGATCTGGGATTCCTCAACGATGGCGAGTTGTTCGTCTGCGGACGACTGAAAGACATGGTCATTCTCAGGGGCGAGAACTACTACCCCGAGGACCTCGAGGCGGCTGTCGAAAGCAGCTCCGAGAAGATTCAGCTCGGCAGCGTGGCCGCGTTCCGCGGCGACGACGACGAGGAGCGTCTGGT
Source organism: Streptosporangiaceae bacterium (assembly GCA_030039155.1). Classification (GTDB taxonomy): domain Bacteria; phylum Actinomycetota; class Actinomycetes; order Streptosporangiales; family Streptosporangiaceae; genus JOPF074. The sequence continues at coordinate 2,598 of JASHQL010000290.1, forward strand.
CGTGGTCGCCGGGGTCGGGAGTCCGGCCGACCTGCCGCACCCCGATGAGGTCAGTAGCTCGCTCCGCGCGCACGGCTACACCGGGCCGCACACGATCGTCTTCGTTCGCCGACAGGCGATCAAGCGAACGACCTCGGGGAAGGTCGCCAGAAGCCTCACTCGCGAGAGGTGGCTAGACGGCGGCCTGCGCACGATCGAGATTCACGAGCGCGACGGCGACGCCGTGCGTCTGGACGAAGCACCGACCCAGGACGTTCATGCACGCTACCAGCGCTTCCTGGCGGCGTACGCACTCAGCGGGGATGAGGACGCCAGGCCCGGTGACGTCGGGCTCGACTCGCTGGCGATGGCCGA
>JASHQL010000291.1 GCA_030039155.1 Streptosporangiaceae bacterium
CCGCGCGGCCGCCCGCGGTGCCGCTGGCCAAGTACTGCGGCAAGACCAGGGTCACCGTGGTGGTGGACTTCACCCACTTCCGGCACGGCAAGATCAAGATCGGCTGCGCGACGAACCCGCACACCGGGCTCGCGGCGCTGCGCAAGGCCGGGTTCAGCTACACCTTCGTGTCCGGCCAGCCCGGCTTCGTCTGCACGATCGACCACCGGCCGAATCCGTGCAATGGCGCGCCGGCCACCGCGTACTGGTCGTACTGGCACGCCAAGCCGCACGGCAAGTGGCGCTACAGCACGCTCGGGGCCGGCAGCTACCACCCCAAGCGCGGCTGGGTCGAGGGCTGGGCGTTCGGCAAGGGCAAGCCGCCGCACATCTCGCCGCCGTAACGGCAGCCGCTAGTTCGAGGACCCGTACTGGATCGGCACGGTGATCTTCTGGACCGGTGCCCAGGACTTGCGCCCTGCGGTCGGCTGGAAGACCTGCAAGGTGCTGCGGTGTACCGCGAGCGCCTGAACGCCGCCGCCGGCGCTGACCGCGACGGTGGCGGTGCCGGCCGGCAGCCGCGGCAGTGCCTGCCAGCTGCCGCCGGCGCTGCCGATGACCGCGGCGCCCCCGGTTGTCGTCGCGATCGCCAGCGCGCCGGCTGGCCCGAGCGATGCCGAGCTGACCGCCGCTCCGTTCAGCGGGAGCGGCCGGGAGAGCAGCCAGCTGCCGTGGCTGGTGAGCCATGCACCGAGCACGCTTGCGCTGCGCCCGTGCCCGGCCTGCAGCACGGCGGTGACCTGGCTGCCGGTCGCGGCCAGCCGGAGCACCGAGACCGGCTGGCCGCTGACCGCGGCCGGCCAGGCCGGCCCGGTCGCCTGCCAGCTGCCGCCGGCCCGGCTGAACAGGCCGACGGCCCCGGTCTTGCTGCAGGACCCGCCGAGCAGCATGCCCGATGGGGTGTAGGCGGCCGCGGTCAGCACGGTCAGCCCGCACCGCCGGCCGGCGGGCGTGCGGGCAAGCGCGCCCGCGGTCGTCACCCGCTGCCAGTTGTCCGAGCTGGCGGAGGCCTGCTGCACGGTGCCCTTGGTGGTAATCGCGAGCATCCGGCCGGTGCCTGGCTGCGAGGCCAGCGCACCTGGCTCATTTGCCAGTGCGGCATCAAGCGGGCCGAGCGCTGACCAGGCGCGCCCGTCGTCGGTCGTGGCGATGAGCGGCGTAAAGGAGAGCAGCTGGCTCGGCCGGAACGCGGTGACCGCGGCCTGGCCGGTGCCGGCCGACAGCACCAGGCCGCCATTGTCGGCGGTGCCGGGCGGGGTGACCAGCCGCCAGGTCGCGGCGCCCGGCTGCCGGACGAACACCTGCCAGAAGTTCTCCTCGCGGGCGGCAAGGCCGCCCATCACCACGGTCGCCCAGGTGCCGCTCGCCGTGCCGGTCGCCGCGTTCAGCGAGACACCAGGCGCGGTCGCGGCCGCGCGCCGGTGCTGGCCAGGTGTGCTGCTGCCGCAGCCGGCCACCGCCAGGACAGCGGCAAGGGCGGCCGCGACCGGCCCGATCTGCGCGCTGCGTGCCGAGATCATTGGCGGCCTGACAATTGCCTGGCCGCGTCGGCGAGCTCGGCGGCGAACGATGACACGGTCGCGGCGGTGCCAGGGCCAGGGTCGAAGCCGTATTCCAGCCGCACCCGGCCGTCCGAGCTGATGGCGAACGCGACCTCGCTGTGCCCGATCATCGCGCCGGCCGGCTCGATGTCCGCCGCGATGCCGTAGGCCGCCCACACGTGCCTGAGCTGGGCCAGCGTGCCGGTCAGGTACAGCCAGTTGGGCACGCTGCCCAGTCGTTCCTGCCGGTCGAACGCGCGCGTGTAGCTGAGCTGGTAGTCCACCGGGTTCGCCACGATCGCGACAAGCTCGACGTGCCGGTCGGCGGCTCCGAGTAGCTGGCCGGCCGCCTTGAACTCCTGCGCGATCACCGGGCAGTCGCTCGTGCACACCGGGTCGAGGAACGTGAGCAGGACGACCTTGCCGTGCAGGCTGGCCAGCGTGACGGTGCGGCCGTGCTGGTCGGTGAGGCTGAACGCGGGCGCCGGGTAGTTCTGCGGTGCGCTCGAGCCGTCGACGGCCTCGGCCAGGATCGGGTCAGCGACGTGACTGGCCTGCGCGGCTGCCATCGGCACCGCGCCGAGGACGATCACCCCGATCGCGCCCACCGCCGCGACCGACCTGATGCTGGCCGATGCCAGGGCAGCGGGCTGCGCGGCCTGGCGCATCCTGGCCGGCCAGCCGGCTGCGCCGTCGGCTGCCGCCTGCGACTGCGCTGCCTGCTCCGGCTCTCGCGCGGCGGCGGCCGCGACGGCAAGGTATCCCGCGACGGCCAGCAGGACGAACGGGATCATGCTGTTCGGGTCGGTGCCAAGACCGCCGAGGAAGCCGAAGTCCTCGACCAGCACCCAGTCGGCCGCGCACAGCACGGCGAACGCGATCAGGGCTGGCTTGATCAGCTGCGGCCGCCTGGTCAGGAACACCGCGCCGATCGCGGCCAGCGCGACCACCACGACAAGGTTGACGGCGAACCCGTGTGCCTCGTCAAAGCCGGTGAACGCGTCGATCCAGCTGGACAGGAGATGCGGCTGCGGGGTTGGCGCCATCGAGGCGGTCATCGCGGCCAGCGTGCCCTTGTGGCCGTGTACCGTGCCCTGCCAGAAGCCCCGGCCCGGCCAGGCCTGCAGCACCGCCATGCCGATCAGGAACGCGCCGAGCCCGCCGAGCATCATCCGGGCGAGCCTTGGCGATGCCCAGGTCCGGTCGGGCAGCGCGATGAGTACCCCGGCGACTGAGTAAATCAACACCGCGCCCGGCGCGCCGAACAGCCAGGTGAGGCCGGGGGCGAAGATTCCGCCGAAAGACTCGCCGAACACCCAGACCACCAGCCCCCAGCCGGCGCTGACCAGCCCGGCCAGCTGCGACAGCGGGCCGCGCGCGGCAACGATCAGCCAGATGCCGATCCCGACCTGGATCCAGACCGCCGACGCACCTGCCTGCATCGGGTGATAGGACCAGGCGGTGCCCGCCCAGTTGACCACGTCCTGCACCCACCTGGGGGAGCTGGCCGCAACCGGCTCGATCACCTGAGACGGCAGCCCGACCGCCATCTTCGGCTGGGCCTGCAGGATCCCGTCGAACAGCCAGACAATGCCGAACCCGATCCGCAGCACCTTCCGCCAGCCGGGCTCAGGCGGCTGGTCGGCCCGGCTCACCAGCTTCGTGCCGGCCGGCAGGAACGCGCGAATGCTCAGCCAGACCAGCCCGATCAGCAAGAAGATCAGCAGCGCGATGAACCCCTGATGCAGTAGCGCGGACTTGAACGCGGCGACGACTGTCGGGTCGCCGACGTTGAGGCCGGATCTCATTCCGGGCATGGCGTGGCCTCCTGGCTGGAACTCTCCCGCAGTTCGGTGCGCCCGGCAGCCTGGCCGGCTGGCGGGGTGAGCTGCCGGTCCACGAATCGGTGCAGCCGGACGCTATTGGCGACCACGAAGGCCGACGAGCATGCCATCGCCGCGCCTGCGATCAGCGGGTTCAGCAGCCCCAGCGCGGCGACCGGGATCGCGGCCACGTTGTACCCGAACGCCCAGGCCAGGTTGCGCCTGATCACCTTGCGGGTGGCACGGGCCAGGCTGATTGCCGCCGGTACCACCGCCAGGTCATCCCTGAGCAAGATCATGTCCGCGGCGCTGATCGCCACGTCGGTGCCCGAGCCGAGCGCGAGGCTCAGGTTCGCCGCCGCGAGCGCCGGCCCGTCGTTCACCCCGTCGCCCGCCATCGCCACCCGCCGGCCGGCCGCCTGCAGCCGGCCGACCACCGCCGCCTTGTCCGCCGGCAGCGAGCCCGAGATCACCTCGTCCAGGCCGGCCTGCGCGCCGATCGCTCGCGCGACCACGTCGCTGTCGCCGGTCAGCAGGACCGTGCGCAGGCCAAGCCGGCGTAGCTGGCTGACGGCGGCCGCGGCAGACGGCTTCAGCGTGTCGGCGACCGCGACCGCGCCGCGAGCCTGCCCGGCCCAGCTGGCAAGAACCACGGTGCGGCCTGCCCGCTCCCACTGCTCGCACCGGGCAGCCAGGCCCGGCTGGACGGCGACGCCATGGTCACGCAGCAGCGCGGCCCGGCCGGCCAGCACCGTGCTGCCGGCCACGCTGCCGCGGACGCCCAGTCCCGGCGTGGCCTGGAAGCCGGCCGCCTGCGGCAGCGTCCCGAGCTCAGCCCGCGCGAACGTGCTGACCGCCCTGCCCACCGGGTGCTCGGACGCGTCCTCGACCGCGCCGAGTTTCTGCAGCAGCTCGGTCCTGCTCGTGCCGTCCGCCAGTTGCAGGTCGGCCACCGTCATCACGCCGGTCGTGATCGTGCCGGTCTTGTCAAGCAGCACCGTGTCGACACTGCGGGATGCCTCGAGCGCCTGGTGGCCCTTGATGAAGATGCCGAGCCTGGCGCCCTGGCCGCACGCGACGACCAGCGCCGCCGGAGTCGCCAGGCCCAGCGCGCACGGACAGGCGATGATGAGCACCGCCAGCGCCGCGCTGGCCGCGGTGCCCACTGCGGCACCTGCCGCAAGCCAGCCGGTGAGGGTGAGCAGGGAAGCCGCGAGCACGGCCGGGACGAACACCGCACAGATCTTGTCAGCGAGGCGCTGAGCTGCTGACTTGTCGGCCTGTGCCCGGTCGGTCAGCCGGATGAGGTGCGCGAGCTGGGTGTCCTCGCCGGTGCTGACCGCGCGCACGACGAGCCTGCCGGTGACGACGAGGCTGCCCGCGGTCACCTTGCTGCCCTCGGCTGCCTCGGCGGGCACCGACTCGCCGGTCATCAGGCTGGTGTCGACGGCCGACTCGCCGAATTCGACAGCGCCGTCGGCCGCGATCACCTCGCCCGGCCTGACCACGAACCGGTCATCGGGCCGCAGCTGCGCGGCCGGCACGCGGCGCTCGCTGCCGTCCGGGTTCAGCAGCGCGGCGTCCTTGGCTCCGGCCTCGGCCAGCTCGCGCATGGCGTCACCGGCAGCACGGCGGGCGCGTGCCTCATACCAGCGGCCGGCCAGCAGGAACGTGGTCACCGACGCGGCGACCTCCAGGTAGATCCCGCCCCCAGAGGCGTGCTGGAGCAGTTGCAGCGGGGTTACCCGCGACTGGCCGGCGTCCAGCACGAACATCGCGTACACCGACCAGCCGAAGGCCGCGGTGATACCAAGCGACACCAGGGTGTCCATCGTCGCGGTGCCGTGCCTGGCCGCTCGCACCGCAGCCGCGTGGAATGGCCAGGCCGCCCAGCCGGCCACCGGCAGCGCCAGCGCCAGCAGTACCCACTGCCAGCCGGTGAACCGGAACGCCGGGAACAGCGAGAGCTGCACGGACAGGTCGCTCAGCGGTATGAAGAACACCAGCGCGACGACCAGCCGCCGCTTCAGGTACCTGACCCGGTCAGCCTCGGCGTCAGCTGACCCCGCAATCCCGGCGGAACCGGCGGCCGGGTGCGCGGGAGCCGCGGTGTATCCGGCGTGCTCGACGGCGGCCACCAGGCGCTCGAGCGGAACCGATGGCGGCGCCGTCACCGTCGCCCGGTCGGCGGCGATATTGACAGCTGCGGTCACGCCGGGAATCGATGCCAGGCTCTTCTCGACCCTGGCCGCGCAGGCAGCACACGTCATGCCGCGCACCGACAGCTCGACTTCGCGCAGTCCTGCCGGTGCCGCGTCACCGGTGACAGCTGCCAACTCTTCTCCCAGCCATCTGCTTGCCGCCAGCCGCACCGATCAGGCCAACTGCCTGGCTGGCGGAAACGATTCAGACGAGGCCGCCTCGCCGCTCTCAGGAATGTACACAGGCCAGGAAACCGCAGGCAAACAGGGCCGGGGCCGGCAGCGGGCAGCGGCCCTGATCTTACAAAAATGTCATGTGCGCTGCCTGCCAAGGCCGTGTACGACCACTGTCGTGCGGTGCCCGCTGAGCCCGTCCGTCGTGATCACCACGTACCGCCCGAAGGACCTGCCGCCGGCCTGCGGGGTGAACGTGACCCGGAAGGTGAGGCTGCCGCCTGGGGCGATCGACCGGTGCAGGGCCGGGCCCGCCAGGCTGGCGAACGGCGCGCGCAGCCCGAGGATCTTGGTGATCGTGACTGCGGTGTCTCCGGTGTTGGTCAGGGTCACGGTCCTGGTGGCGGTCGTGCCGACCGGCACCGGGCCGAACCTGACCGTCGATCCGGTCAGCCGCGCGCTGCGGATCCCGAACCCGTAGACCTCGCCGACGCACGGGCTGTCGGTCTTGGTGTAGCTGCCCGCCTGGAAATCGGTGGGGCAGGCGGTCGCGTTGCTGCCGGTCGTCGGCGGGGTGCCGTCGTTCCTGGCCCCCACGTAGACCCGGCCATCGCTGGTCGCCGGGACGGTGAACTGGGACGCGTCGCCGATCGGCGCTGACCATAGCTCCTTCAGCACGCCCTTGGCGGTGGGCAGCGCGTAGAACGCGTCAAGCGTGCCGTCAGTCCCGCTGTCGTCAACGGTCTGTACCTCCCAGACCACGGCGGAGGTGGCCTTGCGGCCGTCGGAGGTGATCACCGGCGACCCGGAGGAAAAGCCGAAGCTCTGCGGGGTGGCGCCGATGTTCTTCAGCACCGGCTTGGCCGGCCTGGCTCCGTCGAACTCGAGCACGTACATGTTGTCGGTGCTGCCCCAGCCGGTGCCCTCGTAATAGACGAGGTCGAGATGCTTCCCGGCCGGGCCGATGCCGGCGAAGGCGGCCATGTGCCCCCACAGCCCGTGCTCCACCCCTTCCTCGGCGCTCGGGTCGTTCACCAGGCTGGGCGAGCTGGTCCAGACCGCGGTGCTCTTGTACGGCGAGCTGCTGCGGCCGCCCAGGTTGTACTCGTTCAGCAGGTAGATCCTGGCCTCCTTGTCGGCGGTCAGGAACAGGTGCGGGAACCGCTTGGTGCCGAACGGCAGCAAGATCGGGCCGCCGGAGCCGAAGTCGTGGTCGAGCGCGGTCATCCGGTCCGCGTCACCCGGCGAGAAGAAGTCAGCCGGCTGCAGCGAGCCGTTCTTCTCGATCTTGAGCTGGACCATCGACTGGCCGAGGTAGACCTGCTGCGCCGCGTCCTTGCCCGGCGTGCCGAGCGGCGGCGCGTTGCCGTTCGCGGTCGCGAAGTAGAGGCTGTTGCCCACCGCCAGCAGGCCGCCGCCGCCCTGCCAGATGCCGCCGTAGACGCCAGGGGCAGCCGGGTTGTACGCCTCGTCGGTCCACAGCGTCTCCGACCTGGTCCTGGTATTCACCCCGGCGATGAAGCCGCGGTACTGGTGGGCAGCGCTGCCGTCCGCGCACAGCGCGCCGAAGCCCAGGTACACCGAGCCGTCATGCAGCAGCAGGCCGGTCCGCTGCATCTGCAGGGAAGCCTGGAAGGTGACGATTGAGTTGTCGGTCGGCTTGCCCTTGATCTGCCGCTTCCACTTGATCGCGCCGGTCTTCTCGTTGATCGCGAACAGGTAGTATTTCGGATCCGGCGTGGACAGGTCACTGTCGTCGCCTGGCGGGCCCGACAGCATCCCGCTGACATACAGCGTCCCGGTCGTCGGGTCGTAGACCGGGGCACTGGTGACGCCGATGTAGGGCAGCACCACCGGGGTCTGCGCGCAGTCCTCGGTCGCCGACGCGTACGGCGAGCCAAGCTGCCTTGACCAGTTCACCTTGCCGGAGTTCCGGTTGATGCTGTACACGTAGTCGTCCTCGGTGGCGACCAGGACGTTGTTGCCCACCACCAGCGGCTGCGCGAAGACCTGGCCGTTGACCTTGGTATCGAAGATCCGGCCGAAACGCTTGGACCGCACCGCTGCCGGAGACAGCGCAGGTTCCTTGCTGTCCCAGCCGTCGCGTGACACGTTCTGCGAGATGGTGTACTCGTCCGCCCTGGCAGGCCTCGCGGCGGCCAGCTGGACTCCGGCAAGCCCGCTGGCCAGGGCCAGCGCGACGGCGGCAAGGGTCGGGGCAGCCCGCATGCTCAATTCTCCTCAAACGTCGCCAACGACCGCCCAGACTGCCACGAACGCGGGTCATCTGTCCGCGAGATGACCTGGCCTGCTGCGCCGGCTGCCGCGGCCGCCGCTGACCGGCGGCGCCGCGGCTAGGCTGCTGGAATGCCTGCCAGCAAGGACGCCGCGACCGCCGAGCACGCGGCGCAATGCCGGAACATCCTGCGCGAGCAGGCCGCCGCCTACGCCCAGGTCGCGCTGGCCAACATCGGCAGGGAGTTCCCTTCGCTGCAGATTCACCTGATGACCGGCCCGGCCGACGTGCCCGGCCGGCCGGCCGAGCGCACCCCGGTGTTCTACGGGAGCCTGGACTGGCACTCCAGCGTCGAGATGCACTGGCTGCTGGTGCGGCTGCTGCGGCTGGCCGGTGCTGCGGTGCCTGAGCGCGAGATCAGGGCCGCGCTCGACGCCCGGTTCGCGCCGGAGAAACTGGCGGCCGAGGCCGCCTTCGTCGCCAGCCAGGACGGCCGGGCAGAACGGCCATACGGCTGGGCCTGGGCATTGGCGCTGGCACACGAGATCGCGAGCCTGGCCGAGGCCGAGGCCGATGCCGGTGCCGCCGCCGGGCGCTGGCTGGACGCGTTCGCGCCGCTGACCGACGCGCTGATCCACGGCTTCGCGGACTGGCTGCCGAAGGCCAGCTATCCGGTGCGGCACGGCGTGCATGCCAACAGCGCGTTCAGCTTCTCGACCGCGCTGCCGTTCGCGGCCAGGCTGGCCGGCGCTGGCCGGCCCGAGCTGGCCGCGGCCATCGAGGCCAAGGCGCTGGCGTGGTTCGAGGAGGACGCGGACTACCCGGCCGAGTATGAGCCGTCAGGCACCGACTTCCTGTCCCCGGCGCTGGCCGAGGCCGAGCTGATGAGCAGGCTGCTCGCCCGGCAGGAGTTCGGCGACTGGCTGGCCGGATTCCTGCCCGGCATCGCCGCGGGCGAGCCGGCCACGCTGTTCACCCCCGCGGTGGTTTCCGATGCCAGCGACGGGCAGATCGCGCACCTGCACGGCCTGAATGCGAGCCGGGCCTACTGCTGGCGGCGGATCGCGGAGAGCCTGGACGGCGGCGACGCGCGGATCAGGCCGGCGGTGGCGGCAGCGCGCAGGCACCTGGCCGCCGCCGTGCCGCATGCCGTCGGCGATGACTACATGGTGGAGCACTGGCTGGCCGCCTACGTGCTGCTGGCCGTCAGCTGACCTGGCAGCGCCAGGCCGGGAGCTTCCGGTATCCGGCGGGCCGAGCCCGCCGGTTTTCTCAGGACATAAGTGTCCGGCCAGGCCGGTAAACGATATTGCCTGATCTTGCGTCATCTCGGTGTCAGCAATCGATTGATCGTCCGCCCCGCGCCCCTTCACGTAGTTACGGGAGACTGGATGCGAAACCTCGCCGGCCGGCTGTTCGGCCGACGCACCGGAATGCGAGTTGCGGTTACCGCTGCGGTCGTGGTGTTGACCACGACCACCATGGCCACCGCCGCGGTGGCCTCGCCCCGCCCGCACGGCCGTTCGGCCGCCCAGCAGGCCGCCGCCACCAGAGCCGGCGACGGCACGGTGGCGGCCAAGGGCGCTGCCGGGCACCAGGGCAGCACGAGGTTCATCGCGCACAAGGCGGTCCCGCAGGATTCTTCCGGGGACCTGTCCACGGTGCTGACCGAGGACGTGAACGGCGGCTACACCGCAGCCGGCGCGGCCATGCGCAACCTCGGCTACGGGACGATCACCATCACCGGGGTGCCGTCAGGGGCGACGGTGGTGAATGCCACCCTGCTGTGGGACGTGCTCGACAACTCGCCGTCGGCCGCCGACGGCGAGGGCACGTTCGACGGCACGCCGGTCACCGGCACCTTGTGGGCGAGCGGCGACTCGCCGTGCTGGCCGGTCAGCAGCAACTTCTCCTACGAGGCGGACGTCACCAGCCTGGTCTCTGGCAACGGCGCTTACTCGCTGTCCGGCTTCTCCAGCGGTGACACCAACGGCCAGGACCCGTGGCTGGTCGGCTCCGACCCGCCGCTGCTCGAGGGCGCGAGCCTGGTGGTGACCTACCAGCTCGCCTCGATGCCGGAGACCATCGTGCAGATCGGCGAGGGCGCCACCGAGACCGACTCCGGCAACTCGGCGACCGCGACCATGGACGGCTTCAGCGCCACCTCGCCGGTGTCCGCGCAAACCACCTACATCGTGGCCGACGGCCAGGAGGCGGGCAACGAGGCGGAGTTCAACGACAACCTGCTCGGCTTCGGCTTCCAGGGCAGTGACCCGCTGGCGGTGGGCAGCTACTCCCAGGGCGACCTGTGGGACACCATCACCACCGACGTCAGCACGCTGATGAACCCGGGCGACGGCTCGGCGTCCATGTCCGTCACCGGCGAGGACGACTGCCTGGTCTACGTCGGGCAGGTGCTGGCCGTGCAGTCGGCGCCGTGCATGACCTCGCTCACCTTCGGTGCCTACCAGGCGACCGCAGAGGGCGGGTCCTGCTTCGAGGAGCAGAGCGACGACACCTACACCGACAGCGGGCCGGTGAGCCTGAACGGGCTGCTGCTCACCCCGCAGTCAGGCAACGTCACGATCAACACCGATCCAGGGCAGGTCTACGCCGACGACGCGTCGGTGCAGATCGGGCCCTACACGGTATATACCGGGACGATTCCCACCACCGATCTCACCGGCTCTTTCTCCATCCCGATCAGCAGCGCTGCTGGGTTCGCCGGGCTGACGCTGCCCGATACGAGCCTTGAGGTGGAGTCAAGCGCCGACGAGGGCCTGGCCGTGACCGGCAAGATCACGCTGCCGGACGACCTCGGCGGCTTCGGGGTGGAGCTCCAGGTCACGCTGACCGCCGCGGACGGGCTGACCGGCGCCACGTTGTCGGCCGACAACCTGGATATCCCGATCGGCAATCTCAAGGTCGGCCTTGACGGGCTGTCGCTCGGCTACAACTGGGAGACCAACACCTGGACCGGCGGGGTCACCGTCGGCCTGCCGACGCCATCGGACACCAAGGTGGCGGGCATGATCACCATCACCGACGGCTCGGTGACGCAGTTCGCCGTCAACGTGAGCGACATCAACGAGCCGCTCGGGCCCGACGGGGTGTTCCTGCAGAGCATCGGCGCCAACGTGGTGATCAGCCCGCCGCCGGCCTCCATCACCGGTTCGGCCGGCATCACCGCGGGCCCGGAGATCGACGGGGCCTCCGCCATCTCGGTGGACGGCTCGCTCGGCTACACCTTCAGCAACCCTGGTGACTTCAAGATGACCGGGTCGCTGACCCTGCTGAACGGCACCTCGTTCTCGCAGACGCTGGCCAGCGGCGAGCTTGACTACTACACCAACGGGAACATCACCGCCAGCGGGCAGGCGGCCTTCTCGCTGTTCAGCGTGGTCACGCTGCATGGCGAGCTGAGCGGCTGGGTGCAGGGCAGCAGCGCCTTCTCGCTGACCGGCTCGGCCGGCGTCAAGGTCGGCCTGTGGAACTTCTCCGGCGCCGAGGGCGTGGTCTCATCGGTCGGGATCGGCGCGTGCGGCCAGCCGTTCGGCGACCTCGGCCCGAGCGTGGGCTTCGGTTACAAATGGGGCGGCAAGCTTGACGTGATGTCCGACTCGTGTGACCTCGGTCCGTACTCGGCCGCGGAGCCGGACGCCAGCGCCAACGACGACGCGGCGATCCGGGTGCGCATCCCGGCGGGCTTGCCGGTGGCGAGCTTCGAGATCACCGGGGCCAACGCCACCGCGCCGACCGGCACGCTCGTCACCCCGAGCGGGCACAAGCTGACGGTCAACCCGGCTGACCAGGGCGTCTTCAAGAGCTCCAGCCCCGAGTACGGCCTCGGCGTGGACGCCAGCACCGGCGTCGACTACGTGGTGGTCGACGCTCCGGCCGGCGGCACCTGGACGTTCGAGCCGGCCGCCGGCTCGGCCACCAAGTCGATGGCCAGCGCGGACGGGCTGACGGCGCCCAAGATCTCGGCGAAGGTGACCGGCAGCGGGCTGCACCGCGAGCTGTCCTGGAAGATCAAGCACCTGGACGGGCAGAAGGTGACCTTCGTCGAGCAGGCCGCCAGCGTGAACCACGTGATCACTGCCAACGTGACCAAGGCGAGCGGCCGGGTCGCGTTCACCCCGGCCGACGGGCCGGCGGGCAAGCGGGCGATCGTGGCGGTCGTCACGGAGAACGGCCTGACCAGCGGGACCGTGAAGGTCGCCAGCTACCGGGCGCCTGCTACCTCGTCGCTGATCCTCACCGTGGCGAAGTCGGCGGCCGGCAAGGGCACCATCAAGATCACACCGGCGGGCGGCACCTGCAAGACGACCTGCACGCTGGCCGAGCTGACCGGCAAGAAGGTCACGCTCACCCCGGTGGCCTCGGCTGGCTCCACGTTCAGCTGGACCAACGGCATCTGCACCGGCACCGGCGCGTGCACGATCAAGCTGACCGAGCTGATCGCGCTCACCGGCACGTTCACCGGATAGCACACGGTTCAGCGGGCCGGCCTGGCCGCACGGTCAGGCCGGCCCGCGGGCCGATGCGGCAACCGGCTGCGCGGCCGGGTAGCCGGCGCTGCGGCCAGGTGAGAACTCGTCTTGCTTGGGTACACTCGCGACCCGTGAGGACGTCATGAGCACCGCCAAGCGCCATGAGTACGAGCTGCCCAAGCCAGACAGGCACGTCATCGTGCTGTTCGGCGCGACCGGTGACCTGGCCAAGCGCAAGCTGCTGCCCGGCCTGTACCACCTGTACGTGGCCGGCCTGATGCCGGACAAGTTCGCGATCATCGGGTCGGCTCCGGAGAAGTTCTCGATGACCGAGGACGAGTTCCGCCAGCACGCGCATGACGCGGTCACCGAGTTCTGCTCGACCAAGCCGGAGGGTGACACCTGGCAGCGGTTCGCGGCCACGCTGTCCTTCGGCAGCGCCGACCCTGATGCGTTCATGCCGCTGCTGACCAAGGTGAAGGAGGCCGAGCAGGCCGTCGGCGGGTCGCCGCGGCGGCTGTACCACCTGGCCATCCCGCCGTCGGCGTTCGGCTCGGTGATCGCCATGCTGGGCAGCTCCGGGCTGGCCGAGGGCGCCAGGGTGATCATCGAGAAGCCGTTCGGCACCGACCTGGAGTCGGCGCGGGCGCTGAACGAGTCGATACACAAGGTCTTCAGCGAGTCGCAGATCTTCCGGATCGACCACTTCCTCGGCAAGGAGTCGGTCGACAACATCCTGGCGCTGCGGTTCGCGAACGGCTTGTTCGAACCGATCTGGAACCGGTCGCACATCCGCTACGTGCAGATCGACGTGCCGGAGACGCTGTCCATCGAAGGCCGCGCCGACTTCTACGACAAGACCGGCGCCTACCGCGACATGATCGTGACGCACCTGTTCCAGGTGCTCGGCTTCGTGGCGATGGAGCCGCCGACCGCGCTGACCGCCAAGCAGCTGCGCGCGGAGAAGACCAAGGTGTTCGACGCGCTCAAGCCGGTCGACGTCAGGCACGTGGTGCGCGGCCAGTACGAGGGCTACCGCTCCGAGCCAGGCGTCGCGGCCGACTCGCAGACCGAGACGATGGTGGCGCTGCGGGCCGAGGTGGATAACTGGCGGTGGGCCGGGGTGCCGTTCTACCTGCGGTCAGGCAAGAGCCTCGGGGCCAGCCGGCAGGTGATCACGCTCGGCTTCCACGAGCCGCCGCTGAAGATGTTCGCCGTGCACCGCAAGGACGTGCCGTCCGGCCGCCGCAACGAGATCATCATCGATTTCGCCGACCCCGGCTCGATCACCACCAAGTTCCTTGCCAAGCAGCCAGGCGCGGAGATGTGCCTGAACGAGGCCAGCATGGTGTTCAAGTACGGCGACTCCTTCCAGGCGGCCAACGCGCTTGAGGGCTACGAGCGGCTCATCCTGGACGCGATGCTCGGCGATCAGTCGCTGTTCACCAACTCCGAGGGCATCGAGCGGCTGTGGGAGATCTCCACTCCGCTGCTTGACAACCCGCCGCCGGTCGAGCCGTATCCGCAGGGCTCATGGGGCCCGGCCGAGTCGGTCGGGAAGCTGATCGCGCCATTCCACTGGCACATACCGGAGAACGGCGCGCAGCCGTCCTGTTAGCCGGGTCAGTCCAGGTCCAGCACGCGGACGTGCAGCACCGGGCGCTGGTGCAGCGCTGCCCGCAGCGCCCGGTGCAGCCCGTCTTCCAGGTACAGCTCGCCGCGCCAGCTGATCACGTGCGGGAACAGGTCGCCGTAGAAGGTCGAGTCGTTCGCCAGCACCGACTGCAGGTCGAGCACCTTCTTGGTGGTGATCAGCTGGTCGAGCCGGACCGGCCGCGGCGGGATCTCAGCCCACTCGCGCGCGGTCCTGGCGTGGTCAGGGTACGGCCGCCCGTCCCCGACCTGCTTGAAGACCACGGGCTGAGTCTAGTTCAGCCGGTCCCTGCAGGTCAGTGACTCCGGGCGCGGCCCGGCTGGTTGTGATAGTTCTGTCTAAGAACTATTATCAATTCTGTGACAGAAATAGTTGCCGATCTTCAGCGGCGGCCGCAGCCACTGCTGCCCGAGCCGCCGAGGCCGCCCGCCATCCGCGACCACCGGCATGCGCCCTGGTTTGCGGTGGCAACTGTCTGCTTCGGCGCGTTCCTGGGCCAGCTCGACGCCAGCATCGTCACGCTGGCGTTTCCCGCACTGCAGCGGCAGTTCGGCAGCGGCCTGGCCGCCGTGCAGTGGGTGTCACTTGGCTACCTGCTCACGCTGATCGTGCTGCTGGTGCCGGTCGGCCGCTGGTCCGACAGGTTCGGCCGCAAGCTCACCTACCTCTGCGGCTTCGTGGTCTTCGTGCTCGCCTCGGCGGCGTGCGGGCTGGCCGGATCGCTGGCCGTGCTGATCGGGCTGCGGGTGCTGCAGGCGGCCGGCGCGGCCATGCTGCAGGCCAACAGCGTCGGGCTGATCTCGACCAGCGTGCCGGCCAGCATGCGCAGGATGGCACTCGGCATCCAGGCGGGTGCCCAGGCGCTCGGCCTTGCGCTCGGGCCGGTAGCAGGCGGGCTGCTGATCGCGGCGGCCGGCTGGCGATGGATCTTCTTCCTGAACGTGCCGGTCGGCCTGGCCGCGCTGGCGGGCGGCTGGTTCCTGCTGCCGCGCTCCAAGCAGCTCGCGGCACGCAAGGGCGGCAACCTGGCAAGCGCGGCGTTGCTCTGCCTGGCTGCCTTCGGGGTGTTCGGCGCCGTCACCGCCGCGTCGGGGCCGGGCTGGCCGGCCCTGGTCCCGGCCGGATCGGTGGCCGTGGCCGCGCTGGCGCTGGCCGCCCTGATCAGGCGGGAGCGGCGGTCGCCGAACCCGCTGCTCGACTTCCCGCGGCTGGCCAGGGCTGGCGCAGGCCCGGCGCTGCTCGGCGCGCTGTGTGCCTACCTGGCGCTGTTCGGCCCGCTGGTGCTGCTGCCGCAGCTGGCCGCGAGCGCTGGCCGCCCGCCGGCCCAGGCCGGGCTGATGCTGGCCGCGCTGCCTGGCGGCTTCGGGCTGGC
>JASHQL010000292.1 GCA_030039155.1 Streptosporangiaceae bacterium
CGGGCCGCTGGCAGACGGCGGCTGGCGGGTGCTCGCCACGCTGCCGTGCACGCCGCGGCAGGCCCAGGCCAGCGCCTGAACCTTCGCCAGGGCCGGCCGGAGCGGCCGGCCCTGGCGAAGGCTGCAGGTAGCTAACGCACGTCGAACCGGTCGAGGTTCATCACCTTGGTCCAGGCCGCGGCGAAGTCGTGCACGAACTTCTCCCTGGCATCGTCGCTCGCGTAGACCTCGGCCAGCGCGCGCAGTTCCGAGTTCGACCCGAAGACCAGGTCGACCCGGCTGCCGGTCCACCTGAGTTCGCCGGTCTCGGCATCGCGGCCCTCGAACGTGCTGGCGTCCCGCGAGGTAGGCGTCCACGTGGTGGCCATGTCCAGCAGGTTGACGAAGAAGTGGTTGGTCAGCTTGCCTGGCGTCTTGGTGAAGGCGCCGAGCGGCGACTGCTGGTAGTTCACGCCGAGCACGCGCAGGCCGCCGACCAGTACCGTCATCTCCGGCGCGCTCAGCGTGAGCAGGTTTGCCCGGTCGAGCAGCAGGTACTCAGCGGGCAGCCGGTTGGCCTTGCCGAGGTAGTTCCTGAACCCGTCGGCACCGGGCTCGAGCGCGGCGAACGACTCCACGTCGGTCTGCTCCTGCGATGCGTCGGTGCGGCCCGGCGTGAACGGGAGCCGGACCTCGAAGCCCGCGTCCCTGGCCGCCTTCTCCACCGCCGCGTCGCCGGCCAGCACGATCAGGTCGGCAAGCGAGACCTGCTTGCCATCGGACTGCGCGGAGTCGAAGGACTGCTGGATTCCCTCCAGCGTCCGCAGCACGGTCGCGAGCTGGCTTGGCTCGTTGACCTCCCAGCCGGCCTGCGGCTCGAGCCGGATCCGCGCGCCGTTGGCCCCGCCGCGCTTGTCGCTGCCGCGGAACGACGACGCTGCCGCCCAGGCGGTGGACACCAGCTGCGGCACCGACAGGCCGGACGCCAGGATCTGCGCCTTCAGCGAGGCGGCTTCGGTGTCGTCGATGAGCGGGTGCGTCACGGCCGGCACCGGGTCCTGCCACAGCAGCTGCTCGGCCGGCACCTCCGGGCCGAGGTAACGCACGATCGGCCCCATGTCGCGGTGGGTCAGCTTGAACCACGCACGGGCGAACGCGTCAGCGAACTCGTCCGGGTGAGCCAGGAACCGCCTGGTGATCTGCTCGTACACCGGATCCGCCCGCAGCGACAGGTCGGTGGTCAGCATCGTCGGCTGGTGCCTCTTCGACGAGTCGTGCGCGTCCGGCACGGTGCCTGCCCCGGCGCCGTCCTTTGGCCGCCACTGGTGCGCGCCCGCGGGGCTCTGGGTCAGCTCCCACTCGTAGCCGTACAGCGTCTCAAGGAAGCTGTTGTCCCACTGCACCGGGGTGGCCGTCCAGGTGACCTCGATGCCGCTGGTGATCGCGTCGCCGCCCTTGCCGGTGCCGAAGCTGCTGTGCCAGCCAAGGCCCTGCTGCTCAAGCGGCGCGGCCTCGGGATCGGGGCCGACGTGGCTCTCCGGACCGGCGCCGTGCGTCTTGCCGAAGGTGTGACCGCCAGCGATCAGGGCGACGGTCTCCTCGTCGTTCATCGCCATCCGGCGGAACGTCTCGCGGATGTCGCGGGCCGCGGCCAGCGGGTCAGGATTCCCGTTCGGGCCCTGCGGGTTCACGTAGATCAGGCCCATCTGGACCGCGCCGAACGGCTCGGCCAGCTCGCGGTCGCCGCTGTACCGCTCATCGTCGAGCCAGCTGGTCTCCGGGCCCCAGTACACGTCCGCGTCCGGCTCCCAGACGTCCCTGCGGCCGCCGCCGAAGCCGAACGTCTTGAAGCCCATCGACTCGAGGGCGACGTTGCCGGTGAGGATCATCAGGTCGGCCCAGGAAATCTTCTGGCCGTACTTCTTCTTCACCGGCCACAGCAGCCGGCGTGCCTTGTCCAGGCTCGCGTTGTCCGGCCAGCTGTTGATCGGGGCGAAGCGCTGCTGACCCGAGCCGGCCCCGCCGCGGCCGTCGCTGATCCGGTAGGTGCCCGCGCTGTGCCAGGCCATCCGGATCATCAGCGGGCCGTAGTTGCCGAAGTCGGCCGGCCACCAGTCCTTGGAGTTGGTCAGCACCTCCGCGATGTCCCGCTTCACCGCGGCAAGGTCAAGGCTGTTGAACGCGGCCTCGTAGTCGAAGTCCTCGCCGAGCGGGTTGGCCACCGCCGGGTTCTTGGCCAGCACCTTGAGGTTGAGCTTGTTCGGCCACCACTCCCGGTTCGCGTCACCCATGGTCGGGTGGATGCGGCCCGGCAAGATCGGGCATTCTGCCTCAGGGCCAGGACCTTCCGCGACTAGTGGATCATGGTTCTCAGACATCGGAATCCTCTCGGACTAGGCGATCACTGGGCCCGCGACCGGGCCGGTGCTTGAGCAGTCTGGGCAGAGCCCCCAGTAGATGACCTGGGCTTCGTCGATGGCGAAGCCGTGGTCTTGCGATGCGGTGAGGCATGGCGCGCTGCCGACGGCGCAGTCGACATCGGCGAGCGCGCCGCACGACCGGCACACGACGTGGTGGTGGTTGTCCCCGACCCGGCCCTCGTAGCGGGCGGGGCTCCCGTCCGGCTCGATCCGCCGCACCAGCCCGGCTTTGGTCAGCGCGTGCAGGGCCTCGTAGACGGCCTGCACGGAGACATGCCCGAGGCGGGCACGTACCGCTGACGCGATCGCGTCGACGCCGAGATGGTCACCGTTTCTGACCGTCTCAAGCAGCGCGACCCGCGCCGCCGTGACCCGCAGCCCCGCGCCGCGCAGCTCGGCGGCTGCGCCCCCGGCCGCGGAACCGGTCACGACCTCACCACCCGAATAGACACGAGCTATTCAAAAAGATGAATCAGACAACTCTAGCGCCCGGGCGCCCGGCTGGCGCAGCCGGGGTCCGGCACTAGCACGCCACGCGACCTCACCGCGCTGCCGGGACGCCGCGAGTCGCCCCGCCCGTCGGCTGCCAGGTCGGTTGATGATCAGCAGTCGCCTGCTGGCAGTCTCTCTGGTACCCGGCGCTCCGGGCTTGGCTCGCCGGGGCGGTGGCTTAAGCTAAGCGACTTCGCGATCAAGAACACGCGGCTGTGCCGCGGGAGGCCATGAGACTTACCGTAGTTGGCTGCGCGGGGCTGTTCCCAGGCCCCTCATCCGCCGCGTCCAGCTATCTTGTCGAGTGCCCTGGCTCGGTGCCTGACCGGCCGCAGCGGTTGCTGGTCGACCTCGGCAGCGGCGCGCTCGGCCCGCTGCAGCGCATCGTCTCGCCAGCCGAACTTGACGCGGTCTTGCTGAGCAACCTGGACCCCGATCATTGTGCCGACCTCAGCACGCTGTACGTCATGCTGCGCTATGCACCGTCAGGACCGGTCAGAATCCCCATCTGGGGTCCTGCAGGGACGCTGAGCCGTCTGGTCGACCTCACTGGCCTGGAATCGCCTGAGGAGATCCGCTCGGTCTTCGAGATCTTCGAATGGGCTGCTGAATCGCCGGTCACCGTAGGAACCCTGACGATCACTCCTTATCGCGTGAACCATCAGGGAGACAGTTTCGGCCTTCGCATCACCGATGACAGCTCAGTCTTGGCTTATACCGGTGATACCAGCATATGTCCGGCTCTGCTGGCCCTGGCGGATCGGGCCGACCTGCTGCTGGCAGCTGCGACGTTGCCGGAACGGCGAGCCGGCCTGCGCGGCAGCCACCTGACCGGGGGCCTGGCAGGCACCGTGGCAGCCAACGCGTCAGCGCGCCGCCTGATTCTCACCCACCTGCCGGTCTGGACAGACAGCCAGCACGTGCTGGCTGCGGCCGCCGGCTCCTACCGTGGTCCGCTCGAAATCGCCCAGCCCGGCCGGACGTACGAGCTCTGACGGCTTGCCGTGCTTGACCTGGCAGCCCGGCCAGGGGAGCGCGTCTCGCCGGCCACTACTGTTGAGGGCGGCAGTCCAGGTCCGGGAGCGGGGGCGACGAGACGTGGGATCTGTTCAGACGGTGACGGTCCTGATGACCGATCTCGTGGGATCGACGGCACTGGAGACGCGGGTTGGCGCCGATCTCGCCCACGAAATCCGGGTGGAGCACTTCGAGCTGATCAGGGGCGCGGTCGAGGAAACCGGCGGGCGCGATGTGAAGAATACCGGGGACGGCGTGCTCGCCGTCTTCGATAGTGCCACGGCCGGGATGTCATGTGCCGCAGCTGTGCAGCAACGGTTTGACTGGCGCAACCGGTCTGCGCGCGAGCAGCTGCTGGTCAAGGTGGGCCTGAGCGCGGGCGACGCGACGGTGGCCGAGGATGGCGATTGCTTCGGGATGCCGGTGATCGAGGCCGCGCGGCTGTGCGCTCGCTGCGCCGGCGGCCAGATCCTGGCGAAGGACCTGGTCGCCCAGCTTGCTGGCGGCCGCGGGCACACGCTCAAGCCGGTCGGGTCCGTGGAGCTCAAGGGGCTGCCGGAGCCGCTGACGGCAGTCGAGGTGATCTGGGCTCGCCGCGCACAGGATTACCTGATCCCGCTGCCGCCGCCGTTTCAGCAGGCGCCGCCGATGGCACTGGCCGGCCGGGGAGAGGAGGCCCGGCGGCTGCGGGAAATGTGCGCCGGGGCCATCTCGGGCGACCCGCGTCTCGCGCTGCTGTCCGGCGAGCCCGGGTCTGGCAAGACATCCCTGGCGTCGCAGGTCGCGCTCGAGGCGCACTCGCAGGGCGCGGTCGTCCTGCTCGGGCGGTGTGAGCAGGAGCTCGCGGTCCCCTATGGGCCGTGGATCGAGGCGCTTTCGCACCTGGTCGATCAGGCACCAGAGGCGTTCCTGCAGTCACACGTCGAGCGCCACGGCGGCGAGCTGTCGCGGTTGACGCCCGGCCTTGCGGCACGGATACCCGGCCTGCCAGCGGCGCGGTCAAGCGATCCGGAGACCGAGCGGTACCTGTTGTGGGCCGCCGTGCTCGGTATCTTGCGCCAGGCCGCGGAGCAGGACCTGCTTGTGCTGGTCCTTGATGATCTGCACTGGGCGGACAAGACGAGCTTGCTGCTGCTCAGGCACATTCTGGCGCACGGGCAGGGCATGCGTGCGCTGGTCGTTGGCCTGTCTGATGCCGGCCTCAAGGACGACCACCCGCTGTCCGCGATGCTCGCCGACCTCGGCAGCGAGCAAGGGGTGGAGCGCATGACGCTCGGCGGTCTGAGCCAGCAGGAGATCGTCGAGCTGATGGAGCACGCCGCGCACGAGGAGCTTGACCAGGCAGGCCTGGAGCTAGCGGCGGAACTGTGGCAGGTGGCGGGCGGCAATCCGTTCTACACCGGCGAGCTGCTGCGTGAACTGCTCGAAACCAGGGTCGTCTACCGGCAGGAGGACGGGCAGCTCGTCATCCGCAGCACGCTGGCCGAGCTGGACCAGCGGCTTGGGATTCGCGAGATACTCGGCCGCCGGATCGCGCGGCTTGGCGATGACGCGCGGACCGTGCTGACTGCCGCGGCCGTGATCGGCCGGCAGTTCCAGCTCGGCCTGCTGGTACGGGTCACCGGCGCCGCCGAAGACGAGCTGCTTGAGCTGCTCGAACGGGCAACCGCGGCTGCGCTGCTCTGCGAGTCGGCCGAATCGCCAGGTACCTTTTCCTTTGCGCACGCGATCATCAGCCACGTCCTGTACCAGGACGCGGACACCAGCACGCGGGCTCGCCTGCACCGCCGCGTGGCCGAAGCTCTCGGCGAGGTGCTTGGCAGCCAGCCTGGCGGCCGGGCCAGTGAGCTTGCCGGCCACTGGGCCAACGCGGTGACCCCGGCCGACGCCGGGAAGGCCATGGCCTACGCCGAAATGGCCGGAGCCCATGCGCTCGGCAACCTTGCTCCGCACGAGGCGCTGCGCTGGTTTACCCGTGCGATCGAGCTGCTTGGCGCCGACGGCGACGCGGCGCAACGCTGCGATCTGCTGATCGGGTTCGGCGAGGCACAGCGCCAGATAGCCGACCCCGGCTACCGCCAGACGCTGCTCGAAGCGTCACAGCTGGCGTTCGGGCTACGTGACGCGGACCGCGCCGGCCGGGCCGCCCTTGCCAACAACCGCGGCCACGCCAGCGTGTTCGGCGCGCCCGATCACGCCCGCTCTCAGGCACTCGACCAGGCGCTGGAACTCGGCCAGTCAGCCAATCCGGCACGCCATGCGACGCTGATCTCGCTCGCGAGCCTTGAGCTGCAATCCGATCGCGAGCACTCTCGGCGCCTGGCGCTTGCCGAGCAGGCCCTGGAGCTGGCCAGGAACCTGGCGGACGCCCGCGCACTGGCCCAGGTCCTGTTGAACTACATCGGCGCCGTCGGCCCGATGGACAGTGTCGACCGCCTGCGTGCCCTTGTCGACGAGCTCGCCGACTGTGCCAGGGCCGCCAGGGATCCGGCGCTGGAATTCTGGGCAACGCACCAGGCGCTGACCGCGAGCGCACAGTCAGGCGAGGTCGAAGATGCGGAGCACCTGCTGGCCGACCTGGAGTCCGCCGCGGCCGAGCTTGCCCAGCCGACGCTGAGCTGGTTCGCTCGTTTCCCGGCAGCCGGCTGGGCCATCATGCGCGGCGAGCTTGCCCACGGCGAACGCCTCGCCGAGCAGGCGCTGGAAATTGGCGCCGGCGCAGGCCAGCCGGGCGCGGGCACGGTGCATGCGGTCCAGCTCGCCCAGCTGAGGTTCTACCAGGGCCGGGGCGAAGAAGTCATCGCGACACTGCAGGATGCCGTCACCGCTAACCCCGGGGTTCCCGGCTGGCGAGCCGCCCTGGCCGCGGGCTACTCCTGGCTTGGCCAGCGCACCGAAGCCGCGGCGCTGGTCGAGCAGGCCGCGAGCCAAGGATTCGAAACACCGTGGGACCAGTTCCGCATGGTCGCGCTGGCTCTGTACGCCGAGGCCGCAGCACAGGCTGGCGTCACCGACGCGGCCGCGAAGCTCTACGAGCTGATCGAGCCCTGGGCCGACCAGGTCATCTGGAACGGGGTCGCGGGCTACGGGCTGTGCCGCACCTACCTGGGTTTGCTGGCCGCAGCGCTCGGCTGGGAGCAGCGTGCCGACGAACATCTCGCGATTGCCGGTGAGTTTCACGAGACCAAGGACATGCCGATGTGGGCCGCCCGCTGCCATCTGGGCTGGGCCGAGAGCCTCGCGGTTCGCGGCGAGAGCCAGCGCGCACGCAGTGAGGCGCTGCGCGCGGTTGAGCTGTCCAGGGAGCACGGGTACGCCGTGATCGAGCAGCGCGCGGCCGCGATCGCCGAATCGCATCGGCCAGCCGAGGCCTGATCCTCTGGCCTGCGCTAACCGCCCTCGGCGCGGGCCCAAGCGCACGCCGGCATCCTGATGCTTGCCGACACGAGAGAACCTCGCCGTTCCCACATGCCGGCGGAACGACGAGGCTCGTTAGAGAGTGATTGGTCGGACGATCCTACGACTAGAGCTCGAGGACCGGCTTCTTCGGCGCTGCTGCCTCCGCCGCGCTGGTCGAGTCGGCCGCGCCTCCCGCGACCTCCTCGCTCTGCTCTTCGTCGATGTCCAGATCCTTGTCTACAGCCTCTCGGTCTGCAGCCTGACGGTCGGTCTCGTCCGTCATGGTTCCCCCTCCCTAAACGAGAGGTCGATGACTTAACGTCATCGACCCACTACTCAAAGCTAGCACGAACCACCCAAATATGTCGAGAGCGTCCCGGCAGCCGGCCGATCAGGCCCGGCAGCCACCAGACGATCGCTGGCTCAGACATCGCTGACTTGCTGTGCATACAGGTAGGCGTACAGCCCGTCCTTGGCCATGAGTTCCTCGTGCGTGCCCCGCTCGACGATGCGGCCCTGCTCGAGCACGATGATCAGATCAGCGTCGCGGATGGTGCTCTGCCGGTGCGCCGCCACGAACGCGGTCCTGCCCTCGAGTACGCGGTCAAGGTTCTCCCTGACGGTGCGCTCGGCTTCGGCGTCCAGCGAGCTCGTGGCCTCGTCGAGCAGCATGACGGCGGGATCGAAGTACAGCGCCCTGGCGATCGCGATGCGCTGCACCTGGCCGCCCGACAGCCGCATCCCGCTGTCGCCGACCGGGGTCGCGTAGCCGAGCGGCAGCCGGCTGACGAAGCCGTGCGCGTCGGCGACTTCGGCGGCCCGCCGCACGCGGTCAGCATCGGGCTCAGGATCCCCGAACGCGATGTTCTCGATGATCGTCGCGCTGAACAGATAGGGCTGCTGCACGACGTAACCCAGCCGCCGCCGCAGCTCTTGGTAGTTGAGCCTGGTGATGTCGGTGGCGTCGTAGGAAATCACTCCCTCGGTCGGCTCGAGCAGGCCGGACAGCAGCCTGAGCAGCGTTGACTTCCCCGAGCCTGACCGGCCGACCAGGCCCACGGTCATGCCGGGCGAGACGTCGAGGGTGATTCCGGCGAGAACCTGCGTTCCCTCGCTTCCCCGGCCTCGGCGCGCCGCATAGCAGAAGCCGACATTCCTGAGCGTGACCGCGCCGGCCAGCGCACGTACCGGCTGCAGCGCATGGGCGCGCCCGGCCTGCTCCTCTTCCTGCTCGAATACATCCTGCAGACGCTGCAGCAGTACCGAGGACTTCTGGATGTCGTCCCCGAGCAGGGCAAGTTGCTGGGTCGGTGCCACGGCGAGGCCGGCCAGCATGACGAACGCCATGTACTCGCCGAGGGTGAAGCGGCTCGCCAGCACCCACTCGGCGCCCAGGTAGGTGAACAGCGCGACCGTCGTCAGCCCGATCACTGTCACCCCGGCGCTGTACCGCCCGCCGACCCGGTCCGCATGGTGGCGCTTCGTGCCGAGATCAGCCAGCGCCGCGCTCATCGAGCCGAGTATGCCCGGCCGGCCGCCGGATACCTTGACGGTCTCGATCCCCTTCAGGAAGTCGACCTGACGCGCGGAGAACTTGCCGAAGGCGTGCTCGAGTGACGCATAGACAGGCCCGATTCGCCCCATCGCATACCTGATCGAGAGCGCCAGCGCCACCACCAGGCCGAGGAAGATGGCCGTCAGCGGCAGCGAGTAGTACAGCATCAGCGCGACGATCATGACGAGCTGAGCCAGCGAGGTGATCGCGGTCACTCCCTGCTGGGTGATGGCCCGGTTCACCAGCTGCAGCGACGACAGGCGCCGCTCCATATCTCCGGTACGGCGCGCTTCGAAGTACGCCAGCGGAAGCCCGAACAGCGTCCTGGTGAGCTGCTCAAGCGTGGAGGTGTCCAGGCCGACGGCGACCTTGGTGAGGGTACGGCGCTGGCCATACAGGACCAGCGCGCTCAGCGCGCCGAGCGCGATCGAGGCAAGCCCGAATTCGGTCACGACCGCCGCATCATGGCGCAGGATGCCGTCGTCGACGATGTGCTCGCTAAACAGCGGCACGGCGACGGTGGCGGCCGCGGCCGCCATGGCGAACAGCAGCGCCAGGCCCAGGGTTCTGCGGTGCGGCCGGAGGAACGGCAGCAGCCACTTCAGGCCCGAGCTCGCGGCGGGGGCTTCCGGCAGCGCGGGAGTCGGGCTGACCAGCGCCGCGTAGCCGGTCCATCCGCGGCCGAACTCCTCGCGGCTCATCCGTCGCTTGCCGATCGCCGGGTCGGCGACCAGCACCGATGACTTCTGCACGGCTACCAGCACGATCCAGTGGTTGCCTTCCCAGTGCACGATGGCCGGCAGCGGAGCCTCCCCGATCCGGTCCGCGGAGATCCTGGTCGGCTGCAGCTCCAGCCCGATTGAGCTAGCTCCACGGCGCAGTCCCGACAAGGTGGTGCCACCGACCGACGTGCCGCACTCCTGGCGGATGAACGGTACCGACACGTCGCGGCCGTAGAACCTGGCGATCATGCCGAGGCACGCCGCCCCGCAGTCCATCGCGTCGAGCTGCCGGAGGAACGGGAACCGCCATTGCGCGAGCGCCAGCCGGCCGCGCAGCCAGGATCGGGTCTCCGGTCGGTGACCGTCGGTCGGCAGGTCGGTGAGGGACGGAGCGTCAAGCAGTCCCGCATCGGTCTCGTCGGCATGGCCGGCGGAGCGCTGCTCGGCGCCATCGCCAGGTTCCGCAGCGCCGCCTGGCATCGGAGCAGGCAGCAGGTCGTCGGCGAAGTCCAGCGGTACCGACGCCGTGCCCCGGTTCTTCCTGGCCTCGATCAGCTCCTTGAGCCGGACGCGCGCCTCCTCGTAGCGCTCGGCCAGCTGGCGGAAGGGCACGGCGTCGAACCGGAGCAGCCGCGCGCTGGTGAGTGCCTCGACCGACGCCGACCGCAGCTGGCCGGGCTCCAGGGCCGCTTCGCCGAACGCGTCGCCGGTCCGCAGGTAACCGACGTCCACCCGCTCGCCGTCGTGCGCCCGGAACACCCGGAGGCGGCCGTCCAGGATGATGAACATGCAGTCGGCCGGCTCGCCCTCGCGCAGCACGAGCTCTCCCTCGGCGTAGTCCACCTCGCGCAGCTGGCCCGCCATTTCCCGCAAGCCAGCCACCGGAACCGAGGCGAACGCGGAATGGGTGCGCAGGAAGCGCTCAAGCGAGTGGGCCCGCCGGTGCTCGTCGAGCGCGGCGCGGATCTCCGGGTGGAGGCGGTCGAGGGCCTCGAACACGCGCCGCTCGAGCACCAGGACTTTGGCGGCCGAGGACGCCCGGACCGTGGCGGACCGCGGCGCGTCATCCAGCAGCGCCGACTCCCCGAACACCTCGCCAGGGTGCAGGTGCGACAGGGTCACCTCGGTTCCGCTCTCGCCGGTCATCAGCACCCTGGCCGACCCGCTGGCGAGCAGGTAGAGCCCGTCAGCCTGCGCCCCCTGCCGGATGATGACCTCACCGAACTCGTAGCTCCGCGGTTCCAGCAGCTCGAGCACCAGTGGCCGGAGCAGTTCTGGCAGCAGGGACAGAAACGGCATCCGGCTGATCGTCTGGTCGGCCCCGGCGGCCTCGGGCAGCTCGCCAGCTCCCGAGCCGGCGCTCGGGCCGGCCTCGAGCGGCCCGGTCACACCCGCTCCGCCGGCATTACCACTTCCCCACCGGGCGGGCCCGTCCGGCCAGCGCCTGCGCCGCGGCCCGGTCGATGAGCTCGGCGCGAGCCAACCCGCGGACTTCCTCGTCGTCAGCCGACGGAGCCGTCGCGTGGTGCAGCAGCAGCAGGCGCGACCCGCCGTCGACCACGACCGGCCCGCCCACCTCCCCAGGGCCGAGCGCCATCAGGGCCGCGCCCTCGTCCGGCGTCAGGTCCTGCCGCCGCGCCGATCGGCGAAGCGTCGCAGCGCCCGCGCGGGCCGCCACATCCGCCAGCGGCTCGCCGTCCTCGCGGACACACAGTGCCGCTTCCCAGGCAGCGGACGCTCCGGCGAAGACGACGGCATCGTAGGACAGCCAGGTCCAGTCGATCCGGTTGTGCCGGACGAGCCTGCGGATTTCCGACTCGTCGACCGCGGACGCGGCCCAGGCGTGGTAGCCGAGGTATGCCTGCGCAAGCAGCCTGATCCGCTCGTCGTCGGCTCCGGCCACGGCCAGCACGCCCGACGAGCTGACCGCATCGGTCAGCGTGCCGAGGTCGTGCGCGAGGTCGCCGGTGGCCGCCGGGCGAAGGGAGGCAGCGGCCGGCCGAGTGCTGACATCGCTGACGGTCAGCCAGCGCTGCAGCATCGCCGCCCAGCGTTCGATGGCGCCGCTCAGTACCGCTTCTGGCCACCAGGCACTCGCCGGGCAGTTAGTGGGCTCGGCAGGCCCGGACGGCTGTGCAGGCAGGCCGCCCTGCTCGCGGGCCACCGCGCGGGCGTGCCTGACCAGGTCTTCCTCGTCAAGGTCTCGGTCCGCGAGCCAGCTCCGCAGGTCCTCGGCCGCCTCGAGGCGGCGGGCCCGGCGGAACCGCCGTACCTCGTCCGCTGCCCGCTCCGGCACCGACGCCGGATCGCTGCCAGACAGCCACCTGCGGTGGGCGCGTGCGATGAAGGATCTCCATTCACCGCAGAGCGCGGCCGCGATGAGAATGTCGCCAAAGGTATAAGCGTGATGATCAACTAGGAACGCGGCCTCGAGCGGCTTGCCGGACAAGGCGGATGCGCTCTCCGCACGAGCCATGGCCTACCCCCCGCGCTGTTCCGAATGCCCCCAGTGCATGCGCTATGTCGTCCGGACCAGGGCGTCTGTAATGTCCTGCACCTGACCACCGCCACGGTCACCTCGGCGAACGGCAGGCCCATCGGCGCGCCGGGCTTGCGCACGGTTATCTCCGCCTGGCTCACCCGCTCATCGGCCAGGCACGCCTCGGCGAGCCGCTCCGCCAGGGTCTCGATCAGCGCGACCGGCTCACCGGAAATGATCTCGGCAAGCCGGCGGGCCAGCACGGCGTAGCCGATGGTGACGGATAGGTCGTCGGCGGTCGACGCCGGCCTGATGTCGAGCCAGAGCACGGCATCGACCACGAACTCCTGGCCGTGCTGCCGCTCATGCGGCAGCACTCCGTGTCGGCCGAAGGCGCGCAGCCCGAGGAGGCTGATCCGATCGGGCGGAGTAGCGGACACACCGACATCTGCCATCGCTCATAGGGCCAGGAGGCGGTGCGGGCCGCTTCCCCCGGTTCCTCCGTTCCGTTGCCGATCCTCAGCTGTCGCAGCGTACGCGTCCCGCTACGATTCGTACCCGCGGCCATGCTTGCCCAACCAGGGGCGGTCCTGGTGGCACCGCTCGGCCTGGCGATCTCCGGCAGTGCTCGTGCTGCGATGCCCGCTGCCGCGTCGTCTGACAAAGTGACCAAGCCGTCACCTGCTGCGGTCTATCGACGGCCCTGGTCTGCGGCCATACTGAGCCTAGACGCATGTCCACAGACCGGAACTGCGCGCCTGGCAGGAGGCGCTTGTGGTGCGTATCAGGTGCGGCGATAGCTCGGTCGCCGTACACACAGAGCCGAGCGATCTGGTGCACCGCGACGGCGACAGGCCGCCGATGTACCTGGCGGAGTGCTGTAACGCCCGTTACGAGACGCTCCGGCAGCTGGCCATCAGCCATGTGATGGGCTGCCCGTGCGACACCGCGATCGAGCTGCTGCTGGCCGGCGAGCTGCCGCAGGCCCCCGCGAACTAGCGCCAGTGGAGTTCAGCCGCGAGCTACGCGACCAGGTTGTCGCGGGCGATATCACCGTTTCGTTCCGGCTCTGGCAGCGGCCAAAGGTCCGG
Organism: Streptosporangiaceae bacterium; assembly: GCA_030039155.1. GTDB lineage: Bacteria > Actinomycetota > Actinomycetes > Streptosporangiales > Streptosporangiaceae > JOPF074. The sequence continues at coordinate 13,155 of JASHQL010000292.1, forward strand.
GTCGGCGGCCGCTACCCGGTCGGCCCCGCGCAGATCGAGGTCGACTCCATCGACCTGATGCCGTTCGGTCACATCACCGCCGCCGACGTTCGCAGATCGGGCGAAAGTGACCGCGAATCGCTGCGCCGCAGGGCCGCGCACGCCGGCCCGATCGCCGACGACACGCTGCTGTACCGGATCGAGTTTCACCTGACCTGAGGCCGCCGTAGGGTCGACAGCATGTGCCGCAGTATCAAGACGCTCCGTGCGCCGTATACCGAGAACGTGACAGAGACCGAGATGCGGGCTGCCGCCCTGCAGTACATCCGTAAGGTGAGCGGGTTCCGCACGCCGGCCGGGCACAACGCCGAGGCGTTCGACCGTGCGGTAGCGGCGGTCACCGCCGCCACCCGCGATCTGCTTGACCAGCTTGAGGTGCGCGGCGCGCGCAGCCAGGCCGCCAGCTGACCCAGAGGGAGACCGCAGTGCCGGAAGTCAACGATTGGAACAGCAAGGTCATCGAAGAGTTCCGCGCCAACGACGGCAAGGTAGGCGGCGGGTTCGCTGGCGCGCCGCTGCTGCTGCTGCACACCACCGGCGCGAAGTCAGGCAGGGAGCGAGTCAACCCGGTGATGTACCGGGACCTGGACGGACGCTACGCGGTGTTCGCCTCGAAGGGCGGCGCACCGACCAACCCTGACTGGTACCACAACCTGCTCGCCAACCCGTCGGTGCAGGCCGAAATCGGCACCGACACGCTGCGCCTGACCGCGCGGGTCGCGTCGCAGGCGGAGCGGGCGGAGATCTGGCCGACGTGGAAGTCGGACTACCCGGGCTTCGCCGAGTACGAGGCCAAGACCAGCAGGCAGATCCCGGTCGTCATCCTCGAGCCAGCCGGCTAGCGCCACCATCGCCACCTGGGCCGGATTGCCTACAGCCCGCTGTAGGTGATCCTCCCCAGGTGAACTTGCCAAGATCGTCAGCTCACGGCGCGGCCTTGCCAAGCTCGGCCTCGACGGCCTCGTCCGGCAGGTCAAGCAGCCGGCAGCCGAGCATGATCTCGAACCTGACCTCGGCCGGCGAGGCGATGCCGCTCAGCCACCGCCTGGTCGCGGCGCCGAAGATGTCGTGCACCACGGCCAGCACCCGCTGCTGCGACTCGGTCAGCGGCCCGCCAGCGGCCGCGACCTGCCGCAGGATCTGCAGGTGCGCGTGCTCGATCCGCTCGATGACCTCGCTGTAGCTGCGGCTGGTTTCCGACACCACCCGGCTCAGCGCCGCGGTCAGCTCTGGCTCGCGCTGCTCGGCGCGGAACTCGCGGAGCAGGTGGCTGGTCACCCGCTCGCGCACGGTGGCGCCGCGCGGCGGCTCGGCCGACACCTGCGCGAGCGCCGCGGCGTACCTGCTGCGCAGGATCGCAAGCAGCACGTGGTCCTTGGCAGGGAAGTACCGGTACAGCGTGGCCAGCGAGACATCGGCGCGCTGCGACAGCTCCTTCATCTGCAGCGCGTCCTCGCCGCCGGCTGCCAGCATCGCGGTGGCCGCCTGCAGGATGCGGTCGTACCTGCCATGCTGGGCCGGCGTCGAGGGGACCGCCGGGCTCACCGTCTGCGCCATCCAGAATCCATTCTGCTTTTGTCTTTGCAGCAGAGCGCAACAGAGCGGTATGCCTGCAGCGTGCGTCCGGCTACATGCCAAGCGTGGCGGCGAGCCGGTCGAGCTGGTCCTGCGGCCCGCCGAACAGCACCTTGCCGGACAGCGCGTTCTTGTAGTACAGGTGCGCGTCGTGTTCCCAGGTGAAGCCGATGCCGCCGTGCAGCTGGATGGTGTCGGCGGCAGCCTCGAAGTACGGTTCCGACACCATCACCCGTGCCACCGAGGCGGCAGCCGAGAACTGGCCGGGCGTCTCGTCGCCGCTGCGTGCCGCCGCGCGGAGCGCCGCGTAGGCCAGCTCCCAGCCGGTCTGCATGTCGGCCAGCTTGTGCTTCACCGCCTGGAACGCGCCGATCGGCTGCCCGAACGCGACACGGATCTTGGCGTACTCGCTGGTCATCGCGATGCAGGCGGCCATGGCGCCGCACTGCTCTGCGGCCAGCGCCAGGTTGGCCACGTCAGCCACGTGCGCCAGCGCCGCCGCCGCGTCCCCGGTCAGCCGGACGGCAGGCGTCCCGTCGAGCCGCACCGTGGCGAGCGACCTGGCGTGGTCGACGGCGGTCAGCGGCTCGCTGGTCAGGCCGTGCGCGTCACCGGCCACCTGGTACAGCCCGAGGCCGTCTGGCCCGTTCGCTGGGACCAGCAGGAAGTGCGCCTGCGCGCCGTTCAGCACCGGCGACAGCTGGCCGGCCAGCGTGCAGCCGCCGGCCGCGGTGCTGGCGGTCGCGGCGACGGTGACGGCAGGCTGCCAGGCCACGGTGCCGATCAGCTCGCCGCTGGCCAGGCCTGGCAGCAGCGCGCCGGACGCGGCCTGGTCGCCGAGCGAGCCCAACGCCGCAGCCGCGAGCGTGCTGGCCAGCAGCGGCGAGGCGACCAGCCCGGCGCCGAGCTCGTACAGCGCGACCGACAGCGCGGACAGCCCGGCCGCCGCGCCGCCGTGCTCCTCGTCGACGATCAGGCCGGCCAGGCCGAGCTGCGCGGACAGCTGCTTCCAGACGTCGGCGTCGTACGGCTGGCCGGAGCCGATCAGGTCACGGAGCTTGGTCAGCGGGCTGCGGTCTGCCACGAACCTGCGCACCGAGTCGCGCAGCGACTCCTCATCCTGGGTCAGGATCAGCGTCATGACGACTCCTTCGCGCTGCGCTGAGTACCGACCCGCAGCTGGTTGAACGGGGTGTTGCGGTCCACGCCAGGATCCTTGGCCAGGCCGAGCATCCGCTCGCCGATGATGTTGCGCTGGATCTCGTTGGTGCCGCCGGCGATCGCGCCGCCTGGCACCGCCACGATCGAGATCTGCACGGCGCGCACGTCGTCGGAGTCGGCGGCCGCCACCTGCGGGCCGAGCACGTCGGCAGCGACCTGCGTCGCGTACCTGCCGAGCTCGGCGCCGGCCAGCTTGATCACCGAGCCGCGCGGCCCTGGGAACCGCCCGGCCATCGCGTCCTCGCGGATCAGCTGGCCGAGCAGGTGCACCGACTGCTCCCGCGCGTACAGGCTGGCAAGCTCGCGCCGCACGCCCTGATCACCGGCCCGGCCGAGCCGGTCGGCCAGCTTGCGCAGCGAGTCGTAGGCCAGCGGGCTGGACCGCGGCTGCGTCATCGTGCCGATCGCGATCCGCTCGTTGCGCAGCATCACCACCGCGGCGTCCCAGCCCCGGTTCTCCTCGCCGATCAGCGCATCAGGGGCGAGCCGCACGTTGTCGAAGAACACCTCGTTGAACGGCGCGTGCCCGGTCGCCACCCGCAGCGGCCGTACGGTCACGCCGGGCGCGTGCATGTCGACGATGAACATGCTGATGCCCTTGTGCTTGGGCTGCGCCGGGTCGGTCCTGGCCAGCACCGCGCCGAAGTCGCTGTACTGGGCGCCAGAGGTCCACACCTTCTGCCCGTTCAGCACCCAGGTGTCGCCGTCCCGCACCGCGCTGGCCTGCAGGCTGGCCACGTCAGACCCGGCGCCGGGCTCGGAGAACAGCTGGCACCAGATCTCCTCGCCGCGCAGCATCTTGGGCAGGTAGCGCTTCTTCTGCTGCTCGTTGCCGCACTCAAGGATCGTCGGGCCTGGCATCCCGATGCCGATCACGAACGCGCCGACCGGCAGCTCGTACTCACGCGCCTCGGCGCTGAACGCGATCTGCTCGGCGTTGGTCAGCCCCTGGCCGCCGTACTCCTTCGGCCAGGTGATGCCGACGAAGCCGGCGTCATACAGCCTGGCCTGGAACTCCTGCTGTTCCGCGATGCCGGTCCTGACCCGCTCGGCGGACCCGGCGGACTCGGCGTCATCCTCGCTTGAGCTGCGCCGCGGTGCGTTGGCGGCCAGCCACGAGCGCGCACGTTCCCGAAAATCGTCAGTCATCGCGGACCATCTCTCCTCGCTGCACGTGCGCACGGTGGGACAAAACTGAAATCAGTTATACTTCTTACCGGCTCCGAGCGAAACATGGCGTCAGGGTCAGTGTCAACGCGGGCACCAGCGGAAGGGCCCTACGCATGCAAGTGACCGGCACGCTGCAGCAGCAGGCCTGGCGGAACCGCGAGTTCCCGCCGGTCGAGCAGGTGACGCCGGGCGTCTGGTCGGTGCCGGTGCCGATGCCGCGCAACCCGCTGCGGTACGTGATCAGCTACCTGATCGAGCACGAGGCCGGCTTCGTCATGATCGACCCGGGCTGGAACGCGCCGGAAAGCCTGCAGGCGCTGACCGGCGGGCTGGCGGCCAGCGGCATCCCGCTCACCGCGGTCACCGCGATCCTGGTCACGCACGTGCACCCGGACCACCACGGGCTCTCCGGCGCGGTCCGGGAGCGGTCGGGCGCGTGGGTTGGCATGCATGAGAAGGAAGATTCGTTCCTTTCCCTGCAACATGAGGGGAACGTGCTGCGCCATGGCATGGCCTGGTATCTCAACTGGTGCGGCGCTCCGGAAAGTCACCTGGCGGCGCTCACGGCCAGTCGCGAGCACGCCGGCGCGCGCGAGGCCATGGTCAGGGCCGACCGGCTGATCGGGCACGACGAGCTGATCGACGTGCCAGGGCTGCGGCTGCGCGCGGTCTGGACGCCCGGCCACTCGCCCGGGCACCTGTGCTTCCACGACGAGACGCATGACCTGCTGCTCACCGGCGACCATGTGCTGCCGCGGATCACGCCGAACATCTCCGCCTACGACATGTCGGCGCAGCCGCTCGACGACTACCTGGCCTCGCTTGACGCGCTGCGCGGGATCCAGCCGCGCGAGGTGCTGCCGGCCCACGAGTACCGGTTCACCGACCTGGACTCGCGGCTGGCGGCGCTCGGCGCGCACCACAGGGAGCGGCTCGGCGAGGCCGAGGACATCCTGCGCGCCGTGGACGGCAAGGGCCTGACCGCCTGGCAGGTCGCGACCCAGGTGTCCTGGTCGAGGGCCTGGGACGACCTTGCCTCGTTCCAGCGGCAGGCTGCCATCGGCGAGGTGCTGTCGCACCTGCGCTACCTGCAGTTCCACGGCAAGGCCGATTCCGCAGACACCGACGGTGTCGGGTTGTGGCGCTGGACCGGGGCCGGCTGACTTGGCCGACCGGCACCAGTGGACCGAGGAAGGCGCCTACCAGGTCGCGCCAGGCGTGCACCGGATCCCGCTGCCGCTGCCGTTCGACGGGCTGCGCGCGGTCAACGTGTACGCGATCGAGGCGGCCGACGGGCTGGTGCTGATCGACTCTGGCTGGGCGCTCGCCGAGGCCAGGGCACAGCTCGAGCGCTCGCTGGCCGCGATCGGCGGCAGCCTGGCTGACGTGCGCCGGTTCCTGGTCACGCACCTGCACCGCGACCACTACACCCAGGCGCTGGCGCTGCGCTCGCTGTTCGGCGCGAGGGTCGCGCTCGGCGAAGAGGAACGCCATTCGATCGAGCTGATGCTCGGGCCTGCTTACACCCCGCTCGGCGCGCAGCGGGCCAGGCTGGTCAGCGCCGGCGCGGCGGCGCTCGCCAGGGAACTCGCCGAGATGGTCGGCCAGGAGCCGGTCAACGCCGGGTACGAGCGACCGGATGAGTGGATCACCGCCGGCCAGAAGTTCGATCTCGGCACCCGCACGCTCGAGGCCATCTCGACGCCAGGCCACACCCGCGGGCACGTGGTGTTCGCCGACACCGCGGCCGGGCTGCTGTTCGGCGGCGACCACGTGCTGCCGCACATCACCCCGTCCATCGGGTTCGAGGAGGCGCCGCGGCTGCTGCCGCTCGGCGACTATCTCGCCTCGCTGAACGTGATCATGCGGCTGCCGGACCTGACGCTGCTGCCCGCGCACGGGCCGGCCGGCGGCAGCACGCACGGCCGGGTCGGGGAACTGCTCGCCCATCACGACCAGCGGCTGGCCGCGATGGCCGCGGTGCTGGCCGGCGGCGAGCGGACCGCCTACCAGGTCGCGGGTGCGCTGCCGTGGACCTCGCGGCAGCGCCGCCTGGCCGAGCTTGACTGGATGAACCAGATGCTGGCGATCTGCGAGACCAGCTACCACCTGGACCTGCTGGTCGCCCGCTCGCTGGCGGCCAGCCGGCTGGCCGACGGCGTCCGGCTGTACCGGCCGGCCAGTCCCGCAGCAGCAGCCAAGCCAGGAAGGCCAGCATGACCGCGCTCAGCACATCCCCCACCGGCACCAGCCTGCAGCAGCTTGCCGAGCAGTCATGGGGCGGCACCGGGGCCGGCGCCACGCTGTACTACGAAGACCAGGTGTGGACCGGCGCGCAGCTTGCCGACCGGGTCAGGCGGGTGGCCGGCGGGCTGGCCGCGGCCGGCCTGCAGCCAGGTGAGCGGGTCGTCATCTGCATGGCGAACTGCCCAGAGGTCGGGGTGACCTACAACGCCGTCTGGCGGGCGGGCGCGGTCGCCACTCCGGTGCTGTTCCTGCTGAGCGAGGACGAACTGCGGCACGTGCTCGCCGACAGCGGCGCCACGCTCGCGGTCACCACGCCCGAGTTCCTGCCGAAGATGCTGGCGGCTTCCGCGGGACTTGACGGCCTGCGCGCGGTGATCGTGGTCGGCGGCGCCGTCCCTGGTGGCGATGCCGCCGGCGCGCGGCTGCTGGACTTCGCCGCGCTCGAGGCGGCCGAGCCGGCCGGCCTGGTGCCGGCCGATCCGGCCGGGCTTGCCGCGCTGCTCTACACCGGCGGCACCACCGGCAGGTCCAAGGGGGTCATGATCAGCCACAACGCGCTCTCCGCGGCGGCCTGGGCGGCGACCTCGACGTCCTACGATCCCGACCTGCGCACGGTCCTGCTGCCGCTGCCGCTGTCCCACGTGTACGGGCTGATGGTGAGCGTGATGAGCGTGCACATGCCGACCCCGACCACCACGGTGCTGATGCGCTGGTTCGACCCGGCCGGCTGGCTCGAGCTGGCGCAGCGGTACCGGGTGAACTTCAGCCCGCTGGTGCCGTCGATGCTCGCGATGCTGCTGCAGCAGCCGCTGGAGGACTACGACCTGTCCGCGCTGGCCCGGCTGAACAGCGGCGCCGCTCCGCTGCCGGGCCAGGTCGCCGAGGACTTCGGCAAGCGGCTGCCACGGGTGGAGATCGCCGAGGGCTACGGCTGCACCGAGACCGCGGCGATCATCGCGACCTCGCCGGTCGGCGAGGCCAGGCCGGGCAGTGTCGGCAAGCCGGCCCCCGGCGTGCAGGTCAGGATCGAGCTGCCGGACGGCACCGAGGCGGCGCCGGGCGCCGACGGCGAGATCTGCGTCCGCGGCCCGGTGCTGATGTCCGGCTACTGGAACGCACCGGCCGAGACGGCCGAGGCCTTGCGCGGTGGCTGGCTGCACACCGGCGACGTCGGCCGGCTTGCCGATGGCTACCTCTACATCGTGGACCGGATCAAGGACCTGATCATCAGGGGCGGCTACAACGTGTACCCGCGCGACGTGGAGGACGTGCTGGTCAGCCACCCGCAGGTGGTCGCGGCCGCGGTAGTCGGCAAGCCCGATCCGAAGTACGGCGAGGAAGTGGTCGCGTTCGTCCAGCTGGTGCCGGGCGGCACGGTCAGCCCGGCCGAGCTTGTCGGGTACGCAAGACAGCACCTGTCTGCGGTGAAGTACCCGCGCGAGGTCCGCATCATCGAGGCGATCCCGCTGACCAGCGTGCTGAAGACCGACCGTAAGCGGCTGCGCAGCACGCTGCTGGCCGAGTAGCACCGGCGCAAGCACGAGGGCCGGGACCTGCTGTCCCGGCCCTCGTGCGTACGGCGCGGCCCGGAGATCCCGTGGCCTGCCGCTAGACCCTGGTGCGCCCCGACAGGTCGGCGCCCTGGTAGGAGCGCTGGCGCTGGCCGTACCAAGGGGTCGCGTGCACCACCAGCGTCCTGGCCGCGTGGTCGCCGATTCGCTGCCGGTACCTGGAGCACAGCATCGTGATCAGCCCGACCAGGCCGAAGAACAGGTCGTCGATGATCAGCAGCACCGCGCGGACGAATAGCTGCACCATGTCGGCCGGGCCGCCGTCCTTGCTGATGACCCGGACGCCGAGCAGTTGCATCCCGAAGGTCTGGCCGTTCTTGCTGTGCGGCCGCAGCACCCAGTACCACAGCAGCACGGCCAGCGAGATCACGGTGGCGAGCAGCCAGCCGAAGCCGTGCAGCACGCCGTGGCCGCGGTCGAACAGCCAGTAGGCGAGGGCGGGAATGATGCCGGACAGGATGTAGTCGATGATGTACTGCACGACCCGGCGGCCGGTGACCCTGGTCTCCCTGATGTCCACCGGGCTTTCCTGGTACCTGCCGGCCAGCCCGCCGCCCGGCATGCCGCCTGGCTGGTAACGCGGCACGCTGCTGTCCGGATAGCCATACTCCTGGCCTGGCGTCCCGGCCCCCGGCATGGCACCGCCCTGGCCGGGCTGGCCGGATGTGCCGGACTGGCCGGATGTGCCGGGCTGGCCTGCCTGAGTTGGCTCGCCTGGCTGGCCTGGCTCGGTTGGCTGGCCGGGCTGGCCTGGCTGGCCGGGTGCAGCGCCGCTCTGGGGCGAGCCCCACGGGTCGGGCGCGCCGCTCTGCGGCATGCTGCTCATCGAGATCCCCCGATCCACGCCCGTCCGGTTTGGTGCCAGGCGCAAGCGGAGTCGTACCCACCGTAATCGGTAAAACACATTGCGTTACTGGCGCCCGGTGGCCCCGGAGCGGCGGCGAACCGGTCAGGACGGCAGGTGGATCAGCACGATTGGGGTGGTAGTGGGCTGAGTTGTGCCGCCGGCCGGCTCCACCGTCAGCCCGACCGTGTCTCCGGGCCTCAGGTCGGCGGCGAGCACTGGCGCGGTCTTGCCGTCCGCGGCGGCCGGCAGCAGGCCCACCGACCTGGTCCGGCCCGGCGCGATCAGCCAGAGCTGGTAGACCCGCGCGTCGGCGAGCTGCGGCAGGCCGCTGGTCACGAACACCAGCCGCCGCAGCCGCGCGGACACCACCACGGTGGCCACCCCGCCGGTGGCACTCCGGCGGCTCAGGATCCGGGCGTCCGGTGCCGACAGCACGGCCGCGACCTGGTGCTGCTCGGCCTGCGCCCGGCCGAGCTGCCGGTTGGCGTTTGCCAGCCCGATGCCGAAGCCGATGGCCGCGGCCAGGCAGGCTGCGGCGAGGCCGCCGGCCACGGCCAGCCGCCAGCCGCCCTGCCGTGGCCGGGATCCCGCTGTCTCGGTGGCCGGCGGCAGCTGCCGGGTCCGCGAGACGGCCGTGAGCACCCTGGACTTCAGCTCGGCAGGCGGCGTCTCGGCGGCCGCTAGCCCGAGCCGGGTAGCCGTCGCCCGCATCTCCCTGACCTCGGTCTCGCAGGCCTGGCACCGGCGCAGATGCCGCTCGAACCGCTCCCGCTCCTCGGCGCTGACCGCGTCCACCGCGTAGGCGCCCGACAGCATGTGCAGGTCCTGCCGCGGGCGCCTCATCTGGTCACCCCCATGCAGTCGCGCAGCCGGATCAGGCCGTCGCGGATCCGCGTCTTGATGGTGCCGAGCGCGACCCGCAGCAGGCCCGCCACCTCACTGTGGGTGTAGCCGCCGTAGTAGGCAAGCGTGATCGACTCACGCTGCAGCGGGGTGAGGCCCTCCAGGCAGTGCCGGACCCGCTCCCGGTCCAGGTTTGCCTCGACCGCGTCGGCCACCTCGTCGGCCTGGCCGGTGAAGATCCCGGTCGCCGCGCGATGGTCACGCTGCGCCCCGGCCGACACCGACCGCACCCGGTCGACGGCCCTGCGGTGCGCGATCGTCATGACCCAGCCCGCCGCGCTGCCCTTCTCCTGGTCGAACCGCGATGCGCACCGCCAGACCTCGAGCATCACCTCCTGCGCCACTTCCTCGGCCTGACCGGGATCCCGCAGCACCTTCCTGACCAGGCCGTATACCGGGCCGGCCAGCTGGTCGTAGACCTGCTCGAAGGCTGCCTCGTCGCCCCTGCTGACGCGCCCGAGTAACGTCTCAAGGTCGGCCTGCTCTGGCTGGCCGCCCGCCTGCCTGAGCGCCTCGCCGCCGCGCATGTCGGCTTCCCTCATATCGGCTATTCGGAGCATCCAGCTTGCCGGATCGGCGCGGTTTAGCCCAGGCGCTTCAGGTGATCACTTATAGGAGTTCTGCGGGCACCGAACGTGCTCAGTACCGGGGGATGATTTTGCGACAACCAGCGACCAGGTCCGTGCTGGCGGCTGCCGCCGTGGCGGGCCTGTGTGTTTCCGCGGCCGCGTGCAGTTCCGGCTCGCCGTCCAAGGCGGCCTCGGCAGTCAGCTCGGGAGCGGGCTCGCCGGTCCCGGCGGCCGCTTCCCGGCACATTGGCACCGGCTGCCGCGGGATGCCGGTCCGCGGCACCGGCAGCTTCGCCGGCCTGGCGGCGGCCCCGGTGGCCACCGCGGTGGCGCACGACTGGGAGCTGACCGACCTGGCGCATGCCATGCACGCCGCCGGGCTGACCGGCACCCTGAACGCCGCACGCGACATCACCCTGTTCGCGCCGGACAACAGCGCCTTCGCCAAGCTCGATAAGTCCGGCCTGGCCAGGCTGATGTCGAGCAGGGCCCACCTGGCGGGGACGCTCAAGTACGACGTGGTCGCCGGCCGGCAGAGCCCGGCGGTGCTCGCCACCGGCAAGAGCTTCAGCACGCTGGAGGGGCGCCAGGTCACCGGCGCGAAGACCGGCGATGTCTACAAGGTCAACCAGGGCATCGTCGTCTGCGGCAACATCAGCACCGCCAACGCCACCGTCTACATCATCAACAGGGTGCTGCTGCCGTAACCCGAGCATGAACCGGGTCAGTGCGTTTCCCGAGGCAGGCGGCCTGGCGTACGGTTGGGACCAGCTGGCGGACGCGGAGACAGGCTCGATGAAGCTCAAGCTGGACCTGCACGACATCTACAACCGGGGCAGCGATATCGACAAGGCGCTGCGCGACATCATGGATGAGGCGGTCAGGACCAGGGCGCCGCTGGTGGAGATCATCCCCGGCAAGGGCTCGGGTCAGCTGAAGAAGCACGTGCTCAGGTTCCTGGAGCAGAAAGAAGTGAAGGCGCTCTACCACCGGGTGGAGAAGGACTCCAAGAACTTCGGCCGCCTCTTCGTGCATTTCAGGTGGAAGTAGGTCAGGCGGATGGCCGGCGGTTGTCGCCAGGCCATACCGGCGGTCTGCCCCGGCCGCAGCTGCGTGCCGTGCGCCGGGTACCGCTGCGCCCAGGTCGGCCGGCTCGCACGCCTGAGCGTAGTGGCGCGGCCCGGCGGCCCGAGGGCTGCTGGCCGTGCCGATGTCCGGATGCAAATCGCTGGCCAACGAGGCGGGTGCGGACTTTCCGCCTGAGGGAACGCTCGGCTAGCGCTGCGACTGCGCGTTACAGGTCTTCTGCGCGGCCTGGAACTGCGGCGAGTTCGGGTCGACGCCAGGCGGCTGCTGCTGCTCGATGCCGCCGCCGGCCGGGAACTGCGGGTCCGGGTAGTTCGGGTAGCCGTGCACCCGCATGCAGGCCGCGAACTCAAGCAACTGCTCCTTCTGCTTCTGCGTGACCGGCGGCGGCGGGCCGCCTGGGAACAGGTGGTTGCAGGCCTTCGACGCTGCCTGGAATTGCGGCGAGCTCGGGTTGGCCGAAGCCACCCACGGCCCGAGCTTGATGCCGCTGGTGACCGTCGTCGAGTTCGGCGAGGTGTAGCTGAAGTAGAAGTTCGGTACGCCGTGCCGGCGGATGCAGGCTGCATAGATATCGACGCTGCGCGCGGTGAGCTGGCTGGAGCCGCCGTTCGCCGCATTGTGGTGCCTGGCGCCGCCGCCGCAGGCTGCGGCCAGCAGCGCGACCGCTGCGAGGAGCGCGACGATCACCGCCCGCCGCTTGCCATCGTTCACCGACGCATCCCCTTCCCGGCTGCTGGCACCGTCACCGTACGCCGGTCAGATCAGGCCGGCGCGTGCACCGCATGTGAGTTCGGTGTGAGGTCAGGCCCGCCGCCGACGGCTACCTGGTTGTCGCCGCGGTGCTGTCCGGTACTTCCTGGTCATGCCGGCCGGGCTGCGCTACCCCTGGATCATCGAGTTCGGGACAACCGCCAC
>JASHQL010000293.1 GCA_030039155.1 Streptosporangiaceae bacterium
CGCCGGACCGGGAGCGGCAGCACCGCCGCCGGTCGTCGTGACGCCGCCGGGACCGGTGCCGGTCGCGGCTGGCCCGCCGCCTGGCTGGCAGCCAGGGCCACCGCAACCCCGGCAGGGACAACCAGGGCAGGCACCGCCTGGCGCCGGCCCTTGGCCACCGCAGGGGCCCGGCCAGCCGCCAGGCCAGCAGCCGTGGCCCGGTCAGCCAGGCTATCCAGGTGCGCCGGCGCCCGGCCAGTTCGGGCCAGGGCAGTACCAGGGCCAGCAGTTCGGCCCGCCGCAGTTCGGGCCCCAGCCTGGGCAGCCGACAAGCGCGCTTGGCATCCTGATCCCGAGCAAAAGCTGGCTGGGCAATCCGGGCATCCAGCGATGGTCAAGCCTGCTGTTCATCCTCTACGGCATCCTGCCGCAGATCTTCATCGTGCTGTATTCCAACTCGACCAGTTCCACGACGCCTGGCTGGGCCTACAGCCTGTACATCGCCCCGCTGTGGGCGCTGGTGTTCTGGTACCTGATCAGACCAGGCAAGGCTCCGCTCGGGCCGATGATCGCAGCGTTCACCGGCATCGTCGTCGGGGTGAACATCCTGCTGCCGACGCTGACGCTGCCGTGGGAAGAGGCCGTCAACACCGGCCAGCATTCGAGCGTGCTGCTCTGGATCGTCGGAGTCGGCTACCCAGAGGAGCTGACCAAGGCGATCCCCGTGCTAGTGGTGGCGGTGGTCCTACGGCTGAGCAAGGTCAAGCTGGACACGCGCGCCTGGATGTGGCTCGGCTGCATCGCCGGGCTGACCTTCGGGGTCAGGGAGGCCGTGGGGTACACGAGCCTGTACGTGATGCTCGGCAACGCGGTCGAGCACCATGAGGTCCTCATCGTGCTGAACTTCGCGCTCCGGGTCTTCACCGACGGCTTCCAGCACGCGATCTGGGCCGGCATCTCCGGCTTCTTCATCGGCATGGGCGTGAACTACCGGCGCAGGGGTGTCTGGCTGGTCCTGCTCGGCGTCTCGATCCCTGCGGTGCTGCACGGCCTGAACGACTGGAGCACCACGTGGAGCACGCAGTGGGGCTGGATCGCCGTACAGGCCCTGTCGATCCTGCTGTTCCTCGGGTACGCCATGTCGGCGGCGTCAATCGAACGGCAGGTGCGCAGGTCACCAGCGTTCCGCGGGCAGTCGATCCTGCTGGAACGGCCGTCAAGCCTGATCGAGCCGAGCGAGACATGACGGTCGCTCGCTAGCTGTGGCGGTGGCCCGGTCCGGTGGACCGGGCCACTTCGCTTCTTGTCAGCTCGCCGCCGCCGCGTGATCACCGTCGACGGCAGGCTGATCCGGCAGCCGGAGCCGCGCCCTGACCCTGGCCGAGTCCGGGTGATGGGTGTCGCCGAGCGTGTCGAGCGCCTGCTGCCAGGCCGCCTGGGCGGCCGCCTGGTCGCCGGCCGCGTCGTGCACGTTGCCGATGTGCAGCAGCGTGTCGGCCTTGTCGTAGCTGCCGCTGAAGTCCCAGAACAGGCCGAGCGCCTGCTGATAGGCGGCGAGCGCGGCGGTGTGCTCGCCGAGCTGGAAGTGCACGAAGCCGATTCCCTGCAGGGTGCTCGCCTCGCCGCGTGAGTCGCCGGCCTCACGCTGGATGTCCAGTGCGTCCAGGAACGACGCGCGTGCCTGCTGGTAGTCCGCCAGGTAGGCGTTGCTCCAGCCAACCCGGTTCAGCGCGCCGGCCAGCCCGGCCTGGCTGCCCGCGGTCCGGTACAGCCCGAGCGCCAGCCTGGCGTGCGACAGCGCGTCGGTGTGCTCGCCCTGGCGGCCGAGCGCGCTGGCGATGCCCAGCTCGGCGTCGCCCTGGCTGGCCAGGTCGCCGTGCATGCTGAAGCTCACCGCCGCCTTGGCGTAGTGCGCGATCGCCTCGGCGTACTCGCCGGAATGGAACCTGCCGATCGCGATGCTCTGCTGCACCCGGCCGGTGCCCTCGCGGCTGCCAGCGCGCTCGGCGGCGGCCAGCGCGGCACAGAACATCCCCGTGCTGGAGTCGGCGGTGCCGCCGGACCGGCCGGCAACCCCGTTCACGCTGGTCAGCAGCAACGGCAGCTGCCAGCCGACCGGGTCGTAGCCAGGCTGGCCGGCCAGCTCGACGGCCGCGCCGAGCGTGTCGTGCTCGGCGGCCAGCCAGCTCGCGGCCGCCTCGGCGGTACCGAAGTCCTCCGGGGTCGTGCCCGGCCGTGCCGGGTCGAAGCCGGCCGCGTGCCGCCGCACGCCGAGCCGCCTGAGCGCGTTGGCCGTGCTGTGCAGGTAGTGATCGAGCAGCCGGCGCACCGTAGCCCTGGATTCCGATGTGCTGTCGCCCGCGGTGGCCAGCTCGGCCGCGTAGCAGCGGATCAGCCCGTGCAGCGCGTACCTGCCAGGCGAGCGCTCGGCAAGCAGGCTGGCCTCGACCAGCTCATGCACCGCGGCCCTGGCCTGCGGCTGGCTGACCGCGGCCATGCTGGCGGCGGCGGCGAGGGTGACGTCGGGCCCCGGATGCAGCCCGAGCGCACGCAGCAGCCGCGCGGCGGGCTCGGACAGCGTGTCGTAGGACCAGGACAGCACCGAGCGCAGGCTGGTCGCCGGATCGCCGGTCTCCAGCGCGTCGAGTACGCCTGACGCGGACTCGAGCTGGCCGGCCAGGTCGGCGATGGACGCGGTGGCCGCCGCCCTGGCCGCGGCGTTGGCCAGGGCCAGTGGCAGGCCGTGGCAGCCCGTGATGAGCTGGCTGACCGCGTCTGGCTCGGCCGCGATCCGGCCAGCGCTCAGCCGGGCGGTCAGCAGCTCGCGGGCGTCGGCGTCGGCCAGCATGCCGAGCTGCAACTGCCTGGCGCCGTGCGCGGCGGCAAGTCCGGCGAGCCCGGCCCGGCTTGTCACGATGACCAGGCAGCGGCCGGCCGCCGGCAGCAGCGGCCTGACCTGGGCCGGGTCCCTCGCGTTGTCCAGCACGATGAGCATGCGCCGGTCCGCGAGCACGCTCCTGAGCAGGCCGTGCACGTCCTGCCCTGCGGTGAGCTGATCGGCGGGCAGGCCGAGCGCGGCCAGGAAGCCAGCCGCCGCGGTGGCCGGCTCGACCGCTGCCACGGGGCCATAGCCGTGCAGGTCGACGTAGAGCTGGCCGTCCGGGAACTGGCTCGCAACCTGATGCGCCCACTGCACCGCGAGCGCCGACTTGCCGGCGCCCGGCGGGCCGCTGACCGTCGCCACCAGCGCCGCATCGGACGGCTCATCGGACATCGCGGGCAGCAGCGACAGCTCAGCGAGCTCGCCGGTCCGGCCAGCGAAGGAGCGCAGTCCGGCCGGCAGCTGCCTCGGCACGAACAACCGCACCGGCTGCCCGGCGGCCTGCGGGCGGGCGGCGGCTGCGGGCGCCGACCCGTTCCCGTCCTGAATGTCCTTCTGACTGGCCGACGCGAGGTCGGACCAGGTGAGCTGGTCGTCGCCGCGCTGCAGGCTGCGGAACAGCGCCTGCAGCTGCGGGCCAGGCTGCAGGCCTGCCTCGTCGTTCAGCAGCTGCTCGGCATCGTGGTAGGCATCGAGCGCATCGGCCCTGCGCCCGCACCGGCTGAGCGAGATCATCAGCTGGCCGCGCAGCCGCTCGCGCAGCGGATAGGTGCTGACCAGCCCGGTCAGCTCGGCGGCCAGGCTGTCGTGGCGGCCAGCGGCGAGGTCGGCGTCCACCCGGTCCTCAAGCACGCTGACCCGCTGTTGCTCGAGCTCGGCCGCGGCGCCAGCCAGCGGCGGGCAGGCCGGTGCCGCGTCGGCCAGCGCAGGGCCGCGCCACAGTGCCAGCGCCTGGCTGAGTACGTCGGCCGCCTCGGCCGGCGAGCCGGTCCTGGCGAGGTCGCGGCCGCGGGCGGCCAGCTCGGTGAACGCGGTGACGTCCAGTTCGTCGTCGGCGAGCACCAGCCGGTAGCCGGGCGACTGGGTGATCAGCCTGGGCTCCCGGCTGGCTGGCTCGAGCGCGGCGAGCCGGCGGCGCAGCTGGTAGACCTGCGCGTGCAGGTTCCGCTCTCGCTTGCGCGAGTACTTCTCCTGCCAGAGTCCGTCGATGAGGGTTGCCGTCGGCACCACCCGGTTGGCCGAGATCGCCAGCATCGCCAGCAGGATCCGCAGGCCGGCCTGCGCGACGCCGGCCGGCTGGCCGCCCGCCGCGGCTATCTCGACCGGCCCGAGCAGGCCGACCAGGATGCCGGCTCGCTCGGAACGCGCAGGATCAGGCGCCACGGCTTGGCTGCCTGATCGCTACCGCGGTCATCCGGATCCGCATCGATCGCACCTCCAGCAGAGGCAGCTCGCATTCCACACCTCACCAGCTCGCGGCCCCGGCGCGCGAGCTTTGTCTGATGAGCATGCTGGCTGGATGTGTGCTAACGCTGTGCTGTCAATGTTGGCGCAGGTCAGCAAGGTGTGAGGGACCGCAGGACCGTCCAGGAGGGCAGGGCTGCGTGGCGGGCTATCGCCTCGCGCGGTCAAGCTGCCGCCGCACGGGCGGTAGCACGCGCAGGCCGGTGAGCTGCGCCGCGGCGGGCCCGGCAGCGGCGGGCGCGAGCAGGCCAGGATCGCCGCGCAGCATCCGGTCGTGCAGCGTGCGCAGGCCTGGTCCCGGCCCGATGCCGTGCCGGCCGGCCAGCGCCACCGTTGCCTGCCGGTAGGCCGCGAGCGCATCTGCCTGCCTGCCGGACCGGTACAGCGCCAGCATCAGCTGGCAGCGCATCCGCTCGCGCAGTGGGTTGACGGCAACCAGGCCGGCCAGTTCGGCGGCGGCCTCAACGTGCCTGCCGATGGCCAGGTCCGCCTCCGCCTTGTCCTCGGCGGCGGCCAGCCGGTGCTGCTCGAGCACCCCGGCAGCCGCGCCCAGCCTGGCCGACAGCATGGCCACGTCGGCGAGCGCCGGGCCGCGCCAGAGCGCCAGCGCCGAGCCGAACGCGGCACTGGCGCCCGCCTGGTCGCCGCGCGCCGCCAGTGACCTGCCGTCCGCCACCGTCGCGGTGAACACGCACAGGTCAAGCTCGTGATCGCCGAGCGTGAGCTGGTAGCCGGGCGGCCTGGTGACCAGCCGGCCGGTGATGGCGCCGGCCGCCAGCGCGTCGAGCCGCCGGCGGAGCTGATAGATCTGCGCGTGCAGGTTTCCCTCGCGCTGCCGCGACGGCGGCTCCTGCCACAGCGCATCGATGAGCGACACAGCTGGTACCACGCTGTTCGCCGCCAGGGCCAGCATGGCCAGCAGCACGCGCAAGCCATTCTGGCTGACGACGGCTGGCTCCCCACCAGCCGTCAACTCCACCGGGCCGAGAACGCCAACGGCTAGCCCGGAGGCCCCTCCCGCCTCCTTGCTCATGGCAGGCATCGTAATCAAGGCGGCATTGGCTGGCTACATTCCGCAATTACCGGATCCGTGAACTGCTGGTTTCCGTGCTGGCACTCATGCCAGAACCGGCAGTTCCGGCTGACGATGGGGGCACTGCGGGTCTGGCGTCAGCGCGCCCCGACTGCGATGCTGTGCCAGCCGGGTGCGGCCCGCAGGGCGGAATGGGGAGGCTGGCCATGTCGATGACCGCAGCGCAGGTCGGAACGCTGCTTGCAGGTCTGGCCGTGATCGTCACGCTGGCGCGGCTGCTCGGCGCGGTGTTCCGCCGGCTCGGCCAGCCGCCGGTCGTCGGCGAGATCCTGGTCGGGGTGATCCTCGGGCCCACGTTCTTCGGGCTCGCGCTGGAGAACCACCTGTTCCCGGCGGTGCAGGTCCGGCCGGCGCTTGAGGGGCTCGCCAACGTCGGCCTTGTGCTGTTCATGTTCATCGTCGGCTACGAGCTCGACACCTCGATGACCCGGTCGCAGGGCGGTGCCGCGGTCTCGATCTCGCTTGGCTCGATCATCCTGCCGCTCGGCCTCGGCACCGGGCTTGGCTTCTACCTGGCCAGCCAGCAGCACATGTCCAACCACGTGCCGTTCGCGCTGTTCCTCGGCGTGGCCATGTCGATCACCGCGTTCCCCGTGCTGGCCAGGATCCTGACCGATCGCGGCATGCAACGCACCAAACTCGGCAACCTGGCGCTCGCCAGCGCGGCGGTGGGTGACGTGACCGCCTGGGTCTTGCTCGCGCTGGTCGTGGTGATCGCCAAGGCGAGCAGCAGCAGCAGCGAGTGGAAGATCCTGCTGCTGATCCCGTACCTGCTGGTCATGTTCTTCGGCGTGCGGCCGCTGCTGAAGCTGCTCGGTGACCGCAGGAACAAGGTCGGGCGGCTCGCTCCCGATCTGCTGGCGGTGGTGATGGTCGGGCTGTTGCTGTCCGCCTACGCCACCCAGTGGATGGGCCTGCACTACATCTTCGGCGCGTTCCTGTTCGGCGCGCTGATGCCGCGGCTTGAGGGCCAGGAGATGCGGCACGAGATCCTCGTGCGGCTGGAGCAGCTCAGCGTGATCGTGCTGCTGCCGGTCTACTTCGTGCTGGCCGGACTCGCGGTGAACCTGTCGACCTTCGGCGGCCAGGCGGCCGAGGACCTGGTGCTGATCCTGCTGGCGTCGATCATCGGCAAGTTCGCCGGCGCCTATATCGCGGCCAGGCTGCGAGGGGTGCGGAACCGGCAGGCCGGCGCGCTGGCCACGCTGATGAACACCAGAGGCCTGACCGAGATCGTGATCCTCACCGTCGGCCTGCAGCTTGGCATACTCAACGTCACGATCTACTCACTGATGGTGGTCATGGCGCTGGTCACCACCGCGATGACCGGGCCGGTGCTGAACTGGATCTACCCGGCGAGGCTGATCGAGCGCGATATCACCGAGGCGACCCAGGCGGACATCGGCGAGGCGGCCGCGTACCGGGTCATGGTCGCCACCACCGATACCGCGTTCGACCAGTCGCTGGTGGCGATCGGTGCCGCGCTGGCCCGCGGGCACAGCCCGGCCGAGGTCGTCATTACCAGGCTGCTGCCGTACCGGACCGAGCGGCTTGAGGTCGGCACCGGGCTGTCCGGCGAGCTTCTTGAGATGACCCAGGCCATGGCGCAGCTCGAGGCGCTGGCCAAGCCGTGGCGGAGCGAGAGCCTGACGGTGTCGGTGATGGCCAGGTTCTCCAACGATCCGACCGGTGACCTGATCGGCCAGCTCAACTCGTCCGGCGCCGCGATCCTGGTGCTGTCGCAGGACCACCCCGGCTATCACCGGATCGCGGACCAGGCACGGGCCAGGCTGGTCGCGGTGGCGCCGAACGCCCCGCTGAGCTGGCCTGCCGTGCTGGTGCACGCGGGCTCGGCAGCCAACTCCAAGGCGGCCGTGGAGGTTGGCATCTTGCTGGCGGCGACCCAGAGCGCACGGCTCACGCTCGACCCCGGTGGCAGGCCGGCCAGGCGGCTTGACGCGATCGTCGCCGAGGTCGGCAAGGTCGGGCTGGCTGCCTCGGTCAGCGCCGACGGCGGCGATGGCGCCCTGATTGTCGCGGCGGACGGCGGTTCAGCTGTCGATGCGCACGTTAAAGTGCATGCAGAGCCTGGTTTCGCGGAGGAGGAACCGGAGGCGCTAGCGCGAGCCCTCGAGGCCGCAGGGGTGAGTGGTCGTGCAGCAGCAGCGGGTGCTGGCTGACCGATACCAGCTGCAGGTATCGCTCGGCCGAGGTGCCACGGGGCAGGTCTGGCGCGCGTGGGACGAGCACAAGCGCCGCACGGTCGCGGTCAAGGTCGTGCACGTCGGCCAGATCCAGGACCCCGACTACCTGGCCGAGACGGTCGCCAGGTTCCGCCGCGAGGTGATGGCGGTCGGCAAGCTCAGGCACCCCAACATCGTCACCGCGTATGAGGCAGGCCGGTCCGGCGGCGACTTTTTCCTGGTGATGGAGCTCGCCGACGGCAGCCCGCTCACCGATGTGATCGAGCAGCGGACGGCAAAGGGGCTCGGGCTGTTCCCGGTGCCGAGCGTGATGGCGATCTCCGAGCAGGTCTGCGCCGGACTCGGCGCGGCGCACGCGGCCGGCGTGGTGCACCGCGACATCAAGCCGAGCAACCTGATGGTGTGCAAGGGCCAGCGCATCAAGATCATCGACTTCGGCATCGCCCGGCTGGTGTCCGATAAGGCGCCGCAGCTCACCAGGGTCGGCCAGCAGATCGGCACGCTGGCCTACATGTCCCCGGAGCAGCTCGAGGGCAAGGGCCTCGATCACCGGGCCGACCTGTACTCACTTGGCTGCATGATGTACGAGCTGCTGGCCGGCCGCCAGCCGTTCACCGCCGAGCTGGCCGGCGCGCTGATCAAGCAACAGCTGCTCGACCAGCCGGTGCCGCTGCGGGAGCGGCGGGCCGTGGTGCCTGAGCCGCTCGAGCGGCTCGTTTCCGACCTGATGGCCAAGAGCCGCGACGACCGGCCGGCCAGCGCGGAGGCGGTGATCGACAGGATCGCCGGGATGCGCCAGGCAAGCGAGTCGCCGGCCGCGCAGCGGTCCGCGACGCTGCTGGTCCAGGATCTGCCGCAGGACCAGGCCAGCCGGCCGACCGTGCTCGGCGAGCTGCCAGGCCAGCAGGCTC
>JASHQL010000294.1 GCA_030039155.1 Streptosporangiaceae bacterium
CCGCGGGCTCGGCCAGGCCGGCGAGTTCCGCTTGCAGGTCATCGATGGTCGCGAGCTGCCCGTGCTGCCAGCTCGCCTGGAAGGCCTGCGGGCCGGCTGCCGCCCGTGCCGCCGCCTCGGCCTGGTCATGCAGCCCTTGCTCGGCTGGCGCAATCACCGTGCCGATCAGCTCGCGCTGCCGGTGCGCGGCGCCGAGCAGCCTGGCGGCAAGCGCGCCGTTGCCGCGTGCCGCCGCCAGCGCTGCCAGGTCCTCGAGCACGCTGCAGGTGCGCCAGCTGTCGTGCAGTGCGCGGTGCAGCTCCAGGCTCTGCCGCAGCATGGCCAGCGCGGCGGCCGGATCTCGGTCGGCGGCCAGCAGGCCGAGCTGCTCGAGTGACCACGCGATGCCCTCGCGGAAGCCGATGCTCTCCGACAGTGACCGGCTCTCGGCCAGCAGCCGGCCGGCCCGGTCAGCATCCCCGCGGTACCTCGCCACGACGCCGAGGCTGAGCAGCGACCAGGCCGTTCCCTCGATATCGCCAAGGCCGCGGAAGACGGCCAGCGCCGTCGTGCACTCGCTGATCGCGCGGTCGAACTCGCCCTGCAGCCAGGCGGCGAAGCCCAGGTAGTTGTGCGCGCGGGCGATCATCGTGGCGGGGCCGCCCTGGCCGGCCGGCACCGGGCCGCCCGGCGTGCTCAGGCCGGGATACCAGCCGGATGCTGACGAGCCTGGCCGGGCCGGGCGAGCTGATCCGGTGTCCTGGCCGGCTGCCGCCTCCGCGATGGCCAGGCTCTCCGCGTGCAGTTCCATGGCGCGCGCGTACCTGCCCTGCTCCCTGGCGACGCTGCCAAGCACCTGCAGCGCGCTGGCGATCCCGACCGCGTCGTCGCCGTCCCGGTAGATCCGCAGCGCCGCGTCCAGCCGCCTGACCGCGCGCGGGTAGTCGCACTGCAGCATGGCCAGGTGACCGCTGCCGAGCAGCGCCTTGGCGCGCAGCGCGGCCGGCGCGTCTGGTCCCGCCGCGACAGCCGCGTCAAGCCACTGCCTGACCTCGTGGTAGTGGCCGCGCAGGTAGGCGTACCGGCCAAGCGGCGCGGCCAGGCTGAGCGCAGCGATCGGATCGGCCCGCTCGCGGGCGAACTCGGTGGCGGCCCGCAGGTTCGGCAGCTCGCCGTCGAGCCGGTCAAGCTCGCGCTCCAGGCTGCCGGCCCCTTGCCCGCCAGCCTCGTCGATGCGCAGCTCCAGGTCCGCGACCAGGCCGACCATCCAGTCCAGGTGCGCCTGCCTGACCTGGCCGTCTTCGGCAGCCTGCCGCAGCCGCTCGGCGGCGTACTCGCGCACCGTGGCGAGCAGCTGGTAGCGCGCCAGGCCGCCGCCGTGCTCGACGCCGACCAGTGACTTGTCGACCAGCCGGCTGACTAGCTCAAGCACGCGGCCGCGGCTGATGTCCTGGCCTGCCACCACCTGCTCGGCCGCGGCCAGGGTGAACCCGCCGGAGAAGACCGAGAGCCTGCGGAACACGGTCCGCTCGTCCTCGTCGAGCAGGTCGTGGCTCCAGTCAAGGGTGGCGCGCAGCGCCTGGTGCCGCTGCGGCGCGGTCCGCGAGCCGCCGACCAGCACGGCGAAGACATCGTCGAGCCGGTCGGCAAGCTGGCTGGCCGACAGCACCCTGGCCCGCGCCGCGGCCAGCTCGATGGCAAGCGGTAGCCCGTCAAGCCTCCGGCATACCTGCAGCACCGCTGCGCAGTTGTCGTCAGACAGCCGGAACGACGGCCGGACCAGCCGGGCCCGCTGCTCGAACAGTGCGATCGCGTCGAAGCCTGCCAGCTCCTGCGGGCCAGGCTGGGTGCCGGCCGGCGGCAGCGCCAGCGGCGGCACCGGCCAGCTCCGCTCGCCTTCCACGCCGAGCAGCTCCCGGCTGGTCACCAGCACCGACAGCGCAGGGCAGGCGTGCAGCAGCAGCTCGGCCAGGCCGGCGACCGCGGCGGCCAGGTGCTCGCAGTTGTCGAACACGATGAGCATGACGCTGTCGCCGATGTGCGCGGTCACCGCTTCGGCGGCACCGGCCTGCGGCGTGTCAGCGACGTCGAGCCGGTCGGCCAGCTCTTGCAGCAGCACCGCCGGCTCGTCGATGGCGGCCAGATCGAGCCAGCACAGGCCGTCCGGATACCGCCCGGCCGCGGCGGTGGCAGCGGCCAGCGCGAGCCTGCTCTTGCCGGTCCCGCCAGGACCGGTCAGCGTGAGCAGCCTGCTGTGCGCAAGCGCCGCGGCGACCTCGCCCAGCTCGGTCAGCCGACCCACCATCGGGACCAGCCTGACCGGGAGCCGGTCGGTGCTCAGCGTTGCCATGAGCCAGCCTCTCCCGCGCTGGCTCCATCTCTCCCGGCCCCGCGGTGACGGCACGCGAACTGAATTGCCGACGTCACACCCAGTATGTCCCAGCAACTGGCGATCCCGTAGCCTGGCATGCCGTTGCCGCGTTGCGCCGGTAACATCTCGGCCGATGAGCCAGACGCCTGCGCCGGTGCGCGTGCTGCCATACGACGAGCGCTGGCCGGCCCGCGCGGGGAGCGAGCTGGCCACGCTGACCGGCGCGCTCGGGCCGCTGGTCGTGCACGCCGAGCACATCGGCAGCACCGCGGTGCCGCAGATGTCCGCGAAGGACGTCATCGACCTGCAGCTGTCGGTGCGCGACCTGGCCGAGGCTGCGGCGGCGTTCGCTGAGCCGCTTGCCAGGCTCGGCTACACCAGGAAGCCATATGAACGTGATCACGTGCCGGCCGGCGACCCGAGCGACCCGGCGCTGTGGGCCAAGCGCTTCTGGCACCGCAGGGGCCACCAGGACGGCGACGTGAACCTGCACGTCCGGCTGGCCGGCGCACCGAACGACCGGCTCGCGCTGCTGTTCCGCGACTGGCTGCGCGCGCACCCGGACGCGGTGGCCGGCTACTCCCGGTTCAAGGTCATGCTCGCCGGGCAGGTCGGCGACATCGCCGCCTACACCGACATCAAGGACCCGGTGGTTGACGTGGTGATCGCGGCGGCCGGCCGGTGGGCGGCGCAGACCGGCTGGCAGCCGCACCAAGCGCGATAGCCGGCCTGGCCACCGCGCCCGCCGACCAGGCCATCGATGTCGGAGCCCTGGGCTACCGTGGCGGTGTGCCTGAGTCGTTCCACCCTGCGGTCAGTACCTGGTTCGCCCGCAGGTTCCCGGCCGGCCCGACCGAGCCACAGCGGCGCGGCTGGGCCGAGATCGCCGCTGGCCAGCACACGCTGATCGCCGCGCCGACCGGCTCAGGCAAGACGCTTGCCGCGTTCCTGGTCTGCATCGACCGGATCTACCAGGCGCAGCTGACCGCGGCGGCCGCCGACGACCAGGATGAGCCGCAGGGACCGCAGGTCGTCTACGTGTCACCGCTCAAGGCGCTGGCCACCGACATCTGGCAGAACCTGGAGCGGCCGCTCGCCGAGATCGCCGAGGTCGCCGCCGAGCTCGGCCTGCCCGCGCCGCGGATCAGGGTGGCGGTCAGGACCGGCGACACCGCGCAGGCCGAGCGCGCCGCGATGCTGAAGCGACCGCCGCACTTCCTGATCACCACGCCAGAGTCGCTGTACCTGCTGGTCACCGCCGAGCGCAGCAGGGCGATCATGAGCGGGGTCGGCACGGTGATCGTGGACGAGATCCACGCGGTGGCCGGCAACAAGCGCGGCTCGCACCTGGCGCTCACCCTGGAGCGGCTGCAGCACCTGGCGGCGGGCCCGCTGCAGCGGATCGGGCTGTCTGCCACCCAGCGGCCGATCGAGACGGTAGCCAGGCTGCTGGTCGGAGCCGGGGACGACCGGTCCTACGCTGACGGCCGGCCACGGTGCCAGATCGTGGACAGCGGCCATCACCGCAAGCTCGACCTAGCGCTCGAGCTGCCGGCCGACGAGCTGGGCGCGGTGGCCAGCGCCGAGCAGATGGCCGAGATCCTCGACCTCATCGCCGGGCACGTGCGGCAGCACAAGACCACGCTGGTGTTCGTGAACACCCGCAGGATGGCCGAGCGGGTCGCCCATCAGCTTGGCGAGCGGCTGGGGGAGGGCGAGGTCGCCGCGCACCACGGCAGCCTGTCCAGGGAACGCCGCCAGCGGGTCGAGGCCAGGCTGCGCGGCGGCGACCTGCGCGCGCTGGTCGCGACCGCCTCGCTCGAGCTCGGCATCGACATCGGGCCGGTCGAGCTGGTCTGCCAGATCGGCTCGCCGCGCAGTTTCGCCACGTTCCTGCAGCGGGTCGGCAGATCCAACCACACCAGCCAGGGCGTGCCGGCCGGCCGGCTGTACCCGACCTCGCGTGACGAGCTGGTCGAGTGCGCCGCGCTGCTGCGCGGCACCACCGCGGGCAGGCTCGATGCGCTGCTCGTGCCGTCCTGCCCGCTGGACATCCTGGCGCAGCAGGTCGTCGCCGAGTGCGCGGCCGCCGACTGGGCGGAGGAGGAGCTGCTCGCGCTGGTCCGCGGCGCCGCGCCATTCGCCTGCGTAACCGCCGAGCAGTTCACCGAGGTGGCCGAGCTGCTGGCCGACGGGATACGCACCGGGCGCGGCCGGCGCGCCGCCTACCTGCACCGAGACCAGGTCAGCGGGCGGCTGCGCGGCCGCCGGGGCGCCAGGCTCGCCGCGCTCACCTCGGGCGGCGCGATCCCGGAGCTCGGCGACTACCGGGTGCTGGCCGAGCCGGACGGCGCGCTGGTCGGCACGGTGAACGAAGACTGGGCGATCGAGAGCATGGCGGGCGACGTGTTCCTGCTCGGCACCACCTCGTGGCGGATCAGGCGGGTGGAGCCCGGCATCGTGCGGGTGGTCGACGCACAGGGCGCGCCGCCGTCCGTGCCGTTCTGGCTCGGCGAGGCGCCCGGCCGCACCGTGGAGCTGTCGCAGGAAGTCGCGGCCATCAGGGCCGCGGTCGCCAGCCAGCTCGCGGCGGGCGGCGAGGCAGCGGCGGTCAGCTGGCTGACCGCCGAGTGCGGGCTGGCCGGCGACGCCGCCGAGACCATCGCCGCCTACCTGGCCGCTGGCCTGGCACAGCTCGGCGTGCTGCCGACGATGGACACGATCGTGCTTGAGCGGTTCTTCGACGACGCGGGCGGCATGCAGCTGGTCGGGCACGCGCCGTTCGGCGCGCGGCTGAACCGGGCGCTCGGGCTCGCGCTGCGCAAGCGGTTCTGCGTCACCTTCGACTTCGAGCTGCAGGCCGCGGCCAGCGACGACGCGATCTTGCTGTCGCTCGGCCCGCAGCACAGCTTCCCGCTCGAGCGGGTGCCGAAGTTCCTCGCCTCGCCGACGGTCGAGGAGGTCGTCAGGCAGGCCGTGCTGACCTCGCCGATGTTCGCCGCCAGGTGGCGGTGGAACCTGAACACCTCGCTGGCGGTGCTGCGGATGCGCGGCGGCAAGAAGAACCCGCCTGCCATCCAGCGGATGGAGGCCGACGACCTGATGGCCGCCGTCTTCCCGACGCTGGCCGCCTGCCAGGAAAACGTCGCGCCGGGGCCGCTGGAGATCCCCGATCACCTGCTGGTCCGGCAGACCCTCGCGGACTGCCTGCACGAGGCGATGGACATCGACGGGCTGCGCGCGCTGATCGAGGGCATCGAGACCGGCCGGGTCACCGTGGTGGTGCGGGACACCACCGAGCCTTCGGTGCTCGCGCACGAGATCCTGAACGGCCGGCCGTTCACCTTCCTCGACGACGCACCGCTTGAGGAGCGGCGCAGCCGGGCGGTACCGCTGCGCCGCGGCCTGCCGGTCGAGCCGCATGAGCTCGGCCGGCTCGACCCGGCCGCGATCGAGCAGGTAGCCGAACAGGTCAGGCCGGACCCGCGGGACGCCGACGAGCTGCATGACCTGCTGCTGAACCTGATCGCGATGCGCCCGGCCTGGCAGTGGCGGCAGTGGTTCTGTGAGCTGGTCAGCGCGCGCCGCGCGGTGCTGCTGACCGCCGCCGGCGACGAGCTCTGGGTAGCGGTGGAGCGGCTGCCCATGGCCACCGCGCTGTACCGGGCCGACGCCGAAGACGAAGCGCAGGACGCGGCGGCGGCCGAGCTGCTGCGCGGCCACCTGGAGTGCCGGGGCCCGGCCACGGTTGCAGCGCTCGCCGAGGCAGTCGCGCTGCCGGAGCGGCTGATCGACCGCGGCCTGGCCAGGCTCGAGCAGGAGGGCTTCGCGATCAGCGGGCGGTTCACCAGCCAGGCCGCGAACCAGGAGTGGTGTGCCAGGCGGCTGCTGTCGCGGATCCACGTGTACACCAGGCAGCGCAGGCGGCGCGAGGTCGAGCCGGTGTCGGCCCGCGACTTCATCCGCTTCCTGCTCCGCTGGCAGCACGTCGCGCCTGGCAGCAGGCGCGAGGGCAGGCTCGGCGTGCTGTCGGTCATCGAGCAGCTGCAGGGTTACGAGTTGGCCGCTGGGGCCTGGGAGCGCGGCGTGCTCGCCGCCAGGGTGACCGGCTACCGGCGTGAGTGGCTCGACGAGCTGTGCATGTCCGGCCAGGTCACCTGGGGCAGGCTGGCGGTGCGCGACACCGAGCCCGAGCTGGAGCCGCGGCGCGGCGGCATGACCCCGTCCAGGGCCACGCCGATCACGCTGGCTTTGCGCGACGACCTGCCCTGGCTGCTGCGCGCGGCGCGCGGCGACCAGGTGCCGGCCGAGCCGCAGAGCGGCCGCACTCGCGACGTGCTTGACGCGCTGCGCGGCCACGGCGCGCTGTTCCGGCCTGACCTCGGCACGGTGACCGGGCGGCTGCCGCACGAGATCGACGAGGCGCTGTGGGACGCGGTGGCACGCGGCCTGGTCACCGCCGACGGGTTCCTCGCGGTCAGGTCGCTGCTGAACCGGAACGCCGCGGTCAGCCGCCCGGCCTACCGGGGCCTGCGGCGCGGGCTGCGCGGCACCACCGGCGGCTCGTCGGGCCGCTGGTCGCTGCTGCCGGGCGCGCTGGCCGGCGGCGATGCCGACGAGCTGGCCGAGGCCGTCGCCGAGCAGCTCGTCACCCGCTGGGGCGTGGTCTTCCGTGACCTGGTCGTCCGGGAGAACCTGACGGTGAGCTGGCGCGAGTTGCTGTGGGCGTTCCGCCGGATGGAAGCCAGGGAAACGGTGCGCGGCGGGCGGTTCGTGACCGGGTTCAGCGGCGAGCAGTTCGCCCACCTCGACGCCGTCGAGGTGCTCAAGTCGGTGCGCAAGCAGCCGCTGACCGGCGAGCCGGTGCGGCTGTCGGCGGCCGACCCGCTCAACCTCACCGCGGTTGTGCTGCCAGGCCCGCGGGTGCCTGCCATCCCGGCTAACTCGGTGACCTACGTCGACGGCGCGGTGCCCGAGCCCGCGGCCGAGACCGGCTGACCGAAGCCCGCGCTGGTCACGACCCGGCCGGCGGCCCGGCCAGGTCTTGCCGCCCGGTCAGCACCAGCCAGGTGCAGGCGCCGGTGATCAGCCCGTAGGCGGCCGGCTGCCAGCCGACCGCGAGCACCGCGATCGCGCTGACCGCGACCGTGCCGGCCAGCCGCAGCGCAAGCCGCCAGGGACGGCCGCGCCGTAGCCGCCAGGCCAGCTGCCCGGCCGACCGCCGGATGCCGCGATCTTCGCGGACGGGAACGAGGGACCCGCCGCCGCTGCCGCCCGCGGCCGGCGGTTGCCGCAGGTCGGCCAGTGTCTCACCGCGGCCCGACCGGGTGCGCAGCACCGAGTAGGCGGCGGCCGCGGCGGCGAACGCGGCCGGATCGCCGCCATC
>JASHQL010000295.1 GCA_030039155.1 Streptosporangiaceae bacterium
GCCGGGCACTTCAGCCGTGAGTTCAAGGCCGCATATGGCGAGTCGCCGTACGGCTACCTGATGACCCGGCGGGTCGAGCGTGCGATGGCGCTGCTCAGGCGTGGTGACCTGAGCGTCACCGAAGTCTGCTTCGAGGTCGGCTGCTCCTCGCTCGGCAGCTTCAGCACGCGCTTCACCGAGCTGGTCGGCGTGCCGCCAAGCGCCTACCGGCGGCTGGCCGCCGGCCCGAGCGCCGGGATGCCGTCGTGCGTGGCCAAGCAGGTCACCAGACCGGTCAGGAAACGAGAAGCGCGGGGTGCCCAGCCGCAGCTAGCGTGACCAGCCATGGACATCTCGATTCACGCATCCTTCCTGCCGCACGACGACCCGGACGCCACGCTGGCCTTCTACCGCGACACGCTCGGCTTCGAGATACGTAACGACGTCGGCTACGGCGGGATGCGATGGATCACGGTCGGGCCGCCGAACCAGCCGGGCACCTCCATCGTGCTGGCGCCGCCGGCCGCCTACCCTGGCATCACCGAGGACGAGCTGCGCACCATCACCGAGATGATGGCCAAGGGCACCTACGCCATCATCGTGTTCTCCACCCCGGACCTGGACGGCACCTTCGAGCGACTGCAGGCAAGCGACGTCGAGGTGGTCCAGGAGCCGACCGATCAGCCGTACGGGATCCGCGACTGCGCGATCCGCGACCCAGCCGGCAACCTGATCCGAATCAACGAGCAGCGCGGATAACGCACAGGCGCAGGCAACACCGAGCGGGCGCGGCCTGCCGCGAGGTACTGGCTAACATGCGGTTTGTGTGCGCGGCCTGGGATCTTGACGCGGCGGGCGTGCTGCGGCTGCCGTCGGGCAGGCTGGTTCGGGGACGCAGCCTGCGGCGCGCGTTGCCGGCCGGGCCCAGCCCCGACCTGGGTGTCTACCTGCTGGGCAGCCCGCCACCGGAAATGCCGTGGGAGTCGCGCTGGCTGCGCTGGCCCGACTTCCGGTTGCCCGCCGATCACGCGGCGCTGCAGCGGGTGCTGGCCGAAGTCCTGCAGCGGTCAGGGACACAGCGGGTGGAGATCTGCTGCGCCGGCGGCCGCGGCCGGACCGGGACGGCGCTCGCCTGCCTGGCGATCCTCGATGGCCTGGCTGCTGCCGAGGCTGTCGGCTACGTGCGTGCGCACTATGACCCGCATGCCGTAGAGACGCGAGCGCAGCAGCGGTACGTCGCGCGGTGGCGGCCAGCCGGGGCTGGCTAGCCGGTCTCTGCCGCGGTGACCTGGCCGGCCCGGCGGGCCGCGATCAGCCGGGCCAGCACCGTGACGCCGAGCGCGCCGGCCGGCACCAGCGTGACCAGCGCAGGCAGCTGGTAGCGCCAGGAGAACTCGAACATGTCGGAAACCATCAGCACGCTGACCGCGGACGCCAGGAACAGGAAGCTGGCGAGCGCCTGCTGGCGCACGCTGGCGTTCAGCCGCCGCCACAGCAGCGCTGCCGAGGCGGCCAGGCCGGCCAGCAGGCAACCGGCGAAGAGCGGGCCTGGCGTATAGCCGCCGTCGAGCTGGTAGGAGCGCAGGAACCTGGCGACCGGCAGCCAGACCGCTGGCGCGCCGCCGCCGTACTGGCTGATGGCCGTGTGCACGACTTGGCGTGAGGTCCACGGCGGGAAGTACGGGTAGTGCAGCTGGAACTGCCAGCGGGAGATCGGCGTGTCGCCGGGGCTGGTGTGCCTGGTCAGCGCGAACAGCTTGAGCAGGTCGCGGCCGTAGGCGTGCAGCACGCGGCCTGGCTGCTGGGTGAGCACGCTGTGGCTGAAGTTCGAGATCATGGCGTCGACTTCGCCGCGCGGCAGGTGGTTGTAGTACGGCCTGATCGGCGAGGCATTGTTGTACTCAAGCCAGTCCGGCCCCTCGGCCTGCTGCGCCTTGTCCGGGCACATGCCCCGCTCGGCCTGCGGCAGCTTGAGGGTGGCGCAGTCGGCCGCCGCCGCGGTCCTGCCGTAGAACGAGGTGACGCCGGTGTGCGACAGGTAGAAGGCGCCGGAGACCGCATAGGAGATCGTGCAGTAGGCGAGGATCGGCACCGCGCAGGCCAGCACCAGCGCGGCGGCCTTCCCGGCCGCCTGGCGCCAGCCGCCGCCCGCCACCAGCAGGTAGATCGCCGCGGGCAGGATCATCGCCTCGCCGACCTGCGCGACGGTGGCCGAGGTGCCGAGCACCAGGCCTGCCAGCACGACCCGGCGCCAGCCTGGCCTTGGCTGCCAGAGCAGGATCGCGATGCCGCCCACGATCAGCGCCTCGAACCAGGTGCCCGGCATGATCGACTGCTCGGTCTGCAGCTGATAGGCGTCGAGCAGGATCGGCGCGATGGCCAGCGCGGCCAGCCAATGCCGTACGCCGCGGCGCAGCAGCAGCAGGTAGATCAGCACCGCGATGGCCAGCCCGAGCAGGTGCTGGACCGCCGCCACCGCGTCGAAGTTCGAGACGGCCAGGATCGCCCGCAGCGGGCCCTTGTAGCCGACCGGGTCCATGCCATCGGCGTTGTACAGGTACCTGACCGAGTCGATGTAGAACAATGCGGGCCGGTAGGCCAGCGACGCGAGCACCCTGAGCACCAGCCCGGCGGTCAGCAGGGCAGCAGCCAGCCAGTGCTGGCGGAGCAGCGCCAGCGCCCTGGCCCCGGCGGCGGGCACGGGCACGGCAGGCAGCGGCTCACCTGCGTGCTCGGCCCTGGTGATGGCTCCGTGCTGGCTCAAAGCGCCCGCGCCCGCATCATGCCCGGCAGCCGTTGCTGCGCGACATGCACCCTGGCGTGCGGAGCCTGCGGCTGGGCGGTCGTCGCCCCGTGCCCGACAAGCTGCCCGCCGCTTGAATGCCAGAGCGCAAGCAGCACGGTCACGATCGTCAGCCACCTGGTCATCCGGTTGCGCGGCACCTGGGTGAGCGCGACCCAGGCGATCGCGGTGTACCAGGCGAAGTCCCAGGGCGCGACCAGGATCCAGGCGAACGCGAACGCGAACGGGGCCACCACCTCGCGTGGCTGGTCGGAGGAGATCCGCCGGTAGATCAGCCAGGCGAGGACCAGCAGCGCGACCGGCCACAGCACGTCGATCACGGTGGCGGCGGTGTTCTGCCCTGCCGTGCCGCCGATCAGGTAACCGAGCTTGTACAAGAACCACCACGGCGAGGGCAGCGTGACCAGCTTGGACGCGCCGAACAGCGGCTTGACCGCGACCAGCCCGTAGAAGCTGTAGAGGAAGGCCACCGTGACCAGCGCGACGAATGCGATCCGCGCCGTGCGCAGCCATTCGTGCCGCCGCAGCAGCGGCCAGGCCAGGCCCGCCGCGACCAGCAGCGCGGTGACCTTGATGCCGCAAGCCAGGCCGATCATCAGGCCGATCAGCGCATCGCCCCAGATGCCGGAGACCCGGCGGGCTACCTGGATGGCGCAGATGGCCGCCGCCGCTACCAGGGTGTCCAGATGCCCGCCGCTGACTAGCTGCTGGATGATGACCGGGTTCGCGGTCCAGAACAGGGTGGCCCTGACCGGGTCATCAGAGGTCTTCAGCAGCAGGATGCCGACGCCGATGAAGACGGCGCCGTTCAGGATCATCAGCAGCCAGACAGTGGTGACGACGCTCCCGCCGCCGATCGAGGCCGCAAGGTGCTGGATCCAGGTCGCGAGCGGCCCGTAGACGGAGACCGTGTTCTTCCAGATGACGCCGATCGCCTGGTAGTAGGCGAGGCCGTGGTGGGTGAGCAGCCACTGTTTCGGGGTCGTGGTGTACGGGTTGCCGCCCTGCGCCGCGATCCGGCCATAGGCCGCGTAGCTGGCGGTGTCCGATGAGCCCACCGGGGTGAGGCAGACCATGACCGCGACGATGCAGCCGCTGATGGCCACCAGCCAGCGCGGATCCGGCCGCCAGCCCTGGCTGTGCGCCCAGAGCATGCCGGCCAGGCCCAGGCAGGCAAGCACGTCGCCGGTATAGAGCAGGACCGAGGCGACGACCGGATCGTGCAGCAGCGACGGCAGCACCCGGACCAGCGGCTGGATCGGCAGGGTCTCGGAGTTCGGCGCTGTCGCGCCGACGATCATGCCAAGCAGCAGGCCGAGGCCCGAGATGGTGACGGCGACCTTGGGATGGGACAGCCTGCTCCAGGAGAGCTTGCGGATCACGGTGCTCATGACCCGCTCGATCGGCCCGTTCGGCGGCGGTCCCTCGAGCGGCCCTGGCGCGCGGGAACGGCGGGCTGAGCCAACCGATCCCGGCGTGTCAGCCGAGTCGACGGACACCTGAGTCACCTGGGCCAAACCTCCAAAGGACCTGCGCGGTCACCGTGCGCCGCAGGCATCCCCGCGCTGCCGAAACTGAGCTTCCGTGACGCATGATGAGTAGTCGGCTGCCCCTGCTTGCACGTCCTCACCCAGCGTAGGCGGCTCGCGGAGGGGTCCACGCCACATTGGCCCGAATCGTGATGTCCGGTTGGCGGCATAGCACGCTAGATGTGAGGAACGTCACCTTAGGTGCGCGCGGTGCCGGCCAGACCGCCCGCGGTGACGGCCTGACCAGCACCGCGCGCTTTACGCGGCCGGCGGTCACATCCGCGGCAGCGCGTCCCTGGCCAGCATCTCCTCGGGTCGGAGGTTATTGGCAATGCCGACTGCGATCCGGACGTAGGCGTCGCCCTTGAGCACGCTGATCGACGCGTATCCGTCGTAAAAGGCCTCGTCGCCAAGCCCGGTGATCGTCTTCGCATGCACCTGATGCCGGTAGTTGTCGAAGTACTTCCTGGCGTCAGGCCCGACCACCAGCACCACCCGCACGCTGTCGCCCACCGCCACATTCGGGTTGGTGCCGACCGGGACGCCTGGTCCGTAGAACACGCACGCCTTGCCGCTCTCGACGGTGGCCTTGCCGATCACCGGCGCACGCACCGGCTGACCGAGCGCAGCACTTGCCTCGGCCCTGGTGACGACGCTGCACGAGGTCGGATGGCTGCTAGCGACCGGCACCGTGGGCGCCGAGGAAGACGCAGCCGAGGCCGGCGACGAAGCGTGCCCGCTCGGCTGACCCGAGCCGCCGCACGCGGCAAGCGCCAACGCGGCGGCCGGGACGGCAAGCAGTGCGGCACCGCGGGACGCATAACGAGCTACTCTCATGAACGCGCACATTACTCACCCGACGGCGCGATGAAATCCGTGTCAGCCCGTACTGGCTGGCTCCATCACCTGCTGATACGCGGCGTCGACGGTCTGCGCGAGCAGCACCGCGATGGTCATCGGGCCGACCCCGCCCGGTACCGGCGTCAGCAGGCTCGCCACCCCGGCCGCCTCGGCCGCCGCGACGTCGCCGACGTTGCCAGCGTTGTAGCCGGCGTCGATGACGACGGCGCCTGGCTTCAGCCAGGCACCGCGGACGAACTCCGGCTTGCCGACAGCCGCGACCACGATGTCGGCGGTGGCCACGATGGCGGGCAAGTCCCTGGTCTTGGAATGGCAGAAGGTGACGGTGGCGTTGCGCGCGAGCAGCAGCAGGCCGGCTGGCTTGCCGAGGATCGGGCTGCGGCCGATGACGACCGCATGCTGGCCGGCCAGCGGCACGTCGTAGGCATCGAGCAGGCGGATGATGCCGCCAGGGGTGGCTGACCTGAAGCCAGGCTCGCCAAGCGCCATGGCCGCGAGCGAGTGCATGGTGACGCCGTCGACATCCTTGGCCGGTGCGATGGCCTCGAACGCGGCCCGCTCGTCGACGTGCCCTGGCACCGGGTGCTGCAGCAGGATGCCGTGCACCGCCTGGTCGGCGGACAGCCCGGCGATCGCCTCGACCAGCTCGCTGGTGGTCGTGCTGGCCGGCAGCCGCAGCGTCCTCGACTCGAAGCCGGCGTCCGCGCTGCGCCGCTGCTTCATCCGCACGTAGGTCACCGACGCCGGATCCTCGCCGACCAGCACCGCGGCCAGGCATGGCCTGATGCCGGAGGCGCTGGCGAGCCGGGCGGCGCGTTCCGCGGTGTCCGCGGCGAGCTGCCTGGCCAGCGCCGCGCCGTCCATCAACCGCGCGGTCATCCGGGATCCTGGGCAGGCAGCCGGCGGCGGCCGGCGAACCCGTAGGCCAGCTTGTGGTACCAGCCAAGCGCACGCTCGCCCTCCAGCCAGCACAGCAGCACCGGCTCGCCAGCCAGCTCGGAAGGGAAATCAAGCAGCAGCGGCGCGAACCCCTTGAGGTCGATGCCCCGGCTTGGGAACCAGCTGACCAGCTCGCTGAGCCTTGCCTGGTAGCCCTTGGCCTCCGGCAGCCCGCCCAGCTCTGAGGCGACGCCGGCGGCGAGCGATGCCTGCAGCTCGACGAGGCTGGCGCGCACGGCGATCAGCTCGTCCGCCCTGGCGAGCACCTCCGGCATCAGCTCGCGGGCCTGCGCCAGGGTGAAGTCCCGGTCCATGAGGACCAGCCTGTCACGTCGCCGACGCGACAGCCCGTTCCGCGAGCTCCGGCAGCAGCAGCTCGGCGATCTGCGCCGCGTTCAGCGCAGCGCCCTTGCGCAGGTTGTCGCCGCAGACGAACAAGTCCAGCGCCCGCGGGTCGTCCATGCTCTGCCTGACCCGGCCGACCAGCGTCGGATCGGTGCCGGCCACATCGGCTGGCATCGGGTACACGCCCGCCTCCGGGTCGTCGGCCAGCACGACGCCAGGCGCGTCCCTGAGCACCTGCTGGGCCTGCTCGCGGGTGACCTCACTGTCGAACGCCGCGTGCAGCGCGAGCGAGTGCCCGACCACCACCGGCACCCGCACGCAGGTCGCCGCGACCGGCAGGCCGGGCATGCCGAGGATCTTGCGCGTCTCGTTGCGCAGCTTCAGCTCTTCTGAGGACCAGCCGTCGGGCTTGACCGACCCGGCCCACGGCACCACGTTCATCGCCAGCGGTGCGCCGAACGGGCCGCCGTCGCTGACCACCGTGCGCAGATCGCCCGCGCTCTGGCCAAGGTCGTGCCGTCCGGCCACCTGGTCAAGCTGCGCATACAGCGCGTCCGTGCCGGCCTGCCCGGCACCAGAGGCCGCCTGGTACGAGGCGGCGGTCAGCGCGCGCAGCCCGAACGCGCGGTGCAGCGCGCCGATGACGACGATCATCGACAGCGTGGTGCAGTTGGGCACCGAGATGACGCCCTTCGGCCGGTGCGCCGCGGCGCCTGGGTTCACCTCGGGCACCACGAGCGGGACGTCCTGGTCCATCCGGAATGCGCCGGACTTGTCGATGACCAGCACGCCGCGAGCCGCCGCCACCGGCACCCACTGCGCGGACACCTCGTCAGGCACGTCGAACATGGCCAGGTCCACGCCGTCGAAGGCGTCGGCGGTGAGCGCCCGGACCGCAACCTGCTCGCCCCTGACCGGCAGCAGCCGCCCGGCCGAGCGCGGCGAGGCGATCAGCCTGATCTCGCCCCAGACGTCTGCCCGGCTCGACACCACCTCGCGCATGACGGTGCCGACGGCGCCGGTAGCGCCGACAATCGCCAGGACCGGCCTGGTCGCCGGGCCGGCCGGCGGCCTGGTCACCGGCCGGTCCCGCCGTAGACGACCGCCTGATCCTGGCCGTTGCCCAGCTCGAACGCGTCGTGCGCGGCGCGCACCGCCAGCTCCACGTCGTTCTCGTCCACGATCACCGAGATCCTGATCTCGGAGGTGGAGATCATTTCGATGTTCACCCCGGCATCCGCCAGCGCGCCGAAGAAGGTCGCGCTTACCCCCGGATGCGTGCGCATGCCCGCGCCGACCACCGACACCTTGCCGATCCTGTCGTCATACAGCAGGGTCTCGAACCCGACCTCATCCTGCAGCTGGCGCAGCGCGGTCATCCCGGCGTGCCCGTCGTCGCGGGGCAGCGTGAAGGAAATGTCCGTCCTGCCGGTCGCGGCGGCCGACACGTTCTGCACGATCATGTCAATGTTGATGCCGGCGTTCGCGATTGCACGGAAGATCCGCGCCGCCTCGCCGACCTTGTCCGGCACGCCGACCACGGTGATCTTCGCCTCGCCCCGGTCCTGGGCGATGCCGGAGATGATGGCCTGCTCCATCGGGTTGTCCTCCGTGTCGTCCGCGGCATCACTGACCCAGGTGCCTGACCTGTTGCTCCAGGACGA
>JASHQL010000296.1 GCA_030039155.1 Streptosporangiaceae bacterium
CCGGCCTGGTGCTGCGCGGCCTGGTGCTGGCCGGCTGTCGGCGGTCCGGCAGTGGGCTGTCCGGCAGTGGGCTGTCCGGCTGTGGGCTGCGCGGCTTGGTGCGGTGCTGGCTGCTGGGCGGCTGGCTGCTGGGTGCCAGGGTGCGGCTGCCCCTCGCCTGCGTGCCTGCCCTCGGCTGCCGGGCGGTTCGCGCCTGACGGGACCGGCGCGCCCTTGGCATCCTGGGCCGACATCGTGCCGGCCGCCAGCCTGGCCACCTCGTCCTCAAGCGAGCCGCGCTCCGCCTCGCCCGCCACCAGCGTGGTGACGACGTCACGGATCTCGGTGAGCCGCCTGATCGCCTCGGTGTGCCTGGACATCAGCAGGTTGAGCCTGCGCTCCGCGCCGTCGTGGATGGCGGTGGCCCTGGCGGTGGCCTCGTCAAGCTGCTGCTTGGCCTGTGCCTTGGCGGTGGCCACCGTGGACTCGGCGCGCTTGGTCGCCTCCGCGACCTGCTGCTCGGCCTCGGCCTTCGCGGTTGTCCTGGCCTTGTCTGCCTCGGCCTTGGCGCTGGCGACCGTGCTCTCTGCCTGCTCCTGCGCGGCGCCGAGCATCCGCTCTGCCTGCTCCTGCGCCTCGGCGCGGCTCTTGTCGGTCTCTTCCTTGGCCTCGGTCCTGAGCTTGGCGACTGCCTGCTCGGCATCCTCGCGCTGCGAGGTGAGTTCCTCGTTCACCCTGGTGCGCTGGGCCCTGGCCTCGTCGTCGGCCAGCTTGAGTATCTGCCCGATCCGCTCGCTGATCTCCTCGTGCGCAGGCTTGTCGCTGGCCGCCTGCCTGGCAGCGGACAGCTCGAGCTTGAGCCGCTCGTTGTCGTCGAGCACGCGGGAATAGTCATCCTGCAGACGCCTGGCCTCGATGGTCAGCTGCGCGAGTCGCTCGTCGACCTGCCGGCGGCTGTAGCCGCGGACTTCGCGATCGAAATCATGCTGCCCGGCATCTGCATGAAAGTCGGTGTGCTCGCTCATTGATCTCACCTGTCACGTCGTCAAATGTCGGCATGACTCTGTCCCGAAGCTCCCCCGCGCGCAACCGAAATGAGGTTATGCCCTGATACGTCCGGTTGAGCGATGCTCGTCCGATCCGACCTGGGCCGTTGCCGGCTTGCTGGCGGAACCTGTGCTCGCTGCTGGTCCTGGCGCCCGGCAGGGCTGACACAATCGTCAGTTGTGAGCAAGCCTGACCGTCCCGCCATGGTCGGCTCGGTTGGCGACGCCAGGCCGGAGATCGACCCCGATGCCTGGATCGCGCCGGGCGCGGTCGTCGTCGGCAGCGTGCGGCTCGGCCGCGGGGCAAGCGTGTGGTACGGCGCGGTGCTGCGGGCGGACGACGACACGATCACCGTGGGCGCCGAGACGAACATCCAGGATCTGTGCTGTCTGCACGTGGACGCGGGCGCGCCGATCGTGCTTGGCGACCGGGTCACGGTCGGGCACGGCGCGACGGTGCACGGCGCGCATGTCGGGACCGGAGCAGTGATCGGGATCGGCGCCATCGTGCTCGGCGGCGCCAGGATCGGGGCCGGCGCGATCGTGGCGGCCGGCACCGTGGTCAGGCCGGGCACCGACGTGCCGCCCGGCGTGCTGGTGGCTGGCGTGCCCGGCCGGGTGGTCAGGCCGGTGACCGAGGCCGACCTGGCGTCGTTCGCCGGCACCGCGGCCAGGTACGTGCTGCGCGCAGCCAGGCACCGGCAGGCGGTCTGGGACGGCGGGCCGGCCAGCAGGGCAGGCAAGGACGGTCACCCGGCTGGGTGACCTGAAATGACCCCAACGGGTCATGCGGCCGCCGCCGGCAGGTCGTAGCCTGGCAGCACGGGCCACGACCGGAATCGCCGGCGCTGGAGGTGTGCGCTCTGCACGACATCGACCTGCGAGTGCCAGACCTGGTCGCGCTTGCGGAAATCGAGCTGTATGCCGAGGTGCTGAGCGCGGTTGCCGCCGCCGAACGGCCGCTGACGAAGGCCGAGCTCGACCGGGTGCTTGGCCTGCCGGCGCGGCCGCCGGCCGAGCCGCAGGATCAGGCCTGAGGGCCAGCCGCCGCGTTCGCTGGCCCGGCCGCCGCGTTGGCTGACCCGGCCGCCGTTGAGTCGGCCGGCGTTGAGCCGGTCGGCGGCTGGCTGGCGAACATCACGTCGGTGTCCCAGTGGCTGAAGCCCAGCGAGGTGTACAGCCCGATGGCCGCGGTGTTCGCCTCGTCAACATAGAGCATGACCTGCGACAGGCCCTGCGCGCGCAGGTACCTGAGGCCGACCAGGGTCAGCGCGCGGCCGAGCCCGCCGCCGCGCTCGGCGGGGTCGACCCCCACCACGTAGACCTCGCCGATGGCCTCGTGCTCGTGTTCGCGCCCGTCGGCCACCGCCTCGCCCGGCGCTCCCCGGGGCCGTCCGCCGGCGGCAGCACGGCGGCCGTGAATCTTCGTCCAGTGGAAGCCGACGATCCGGCCGGCTCGCTCGGCAAGGAAGAACCCTGCCGGGTCGAACCAGGGCTCCTGCTCGCGCAGGTCGAGGTCGGCCCTGGTCCAGGCCCCCTGTTCCGGGTGCCTGGCAAACGCCCGCCGGTTCAGCTCGACCCAGGCGTCTTCGTCCCTGCCTACCTCGAAGGTCCTGATCGTGATGCCAGCCGCCAGCTGCGGCCTGCCCAGCCTGCTCTGCAGCGACCTGCGCATCTGCCAGAGCGCCCTGGCCCGGACGAACCCGGCGGCGGCTGCCAGCTTCGCCGCGGCCGGCAGGTCGCCGTGCGCCCACAGCCGCAGTCCGGCGGCACCGGCCTCGGCCAGCAGCGCCTGCACGAGCTGCAGGCCCAGGCCATGACGGCGGAGCGCCGGCTTGATCACCATCTCGCCGGCCGGGCCGGCCACCGGGTCCGTCGGGTCCAGGTGGGCGTACCCGGCCAGCTCGCCGTCGCTCCAGATCAGCACATTGCGGGCATGCGAATCGCCGCCATAGCGCAGGTGCAGCATGACGTGCTCGGACAGCGGCGCGACCCCGTCCTCGTCCGCGGCTTCCTGCACGAGCTGCAGCACCGCCG
>JASHQL010000297.1 GCA_030039155.1 Streptosporangiaceae bacterium
GAAGCGGAGTCCCAGATCTCCAGGCGGGTGTTGGCCCCGATGACCACGCAGTCCCGCTGCAGCGCCGCGTACTCCCGCAGCGCCGGCGGGATCGTGATCCGGCCCTGCTTGTCCGGTATCTCGTCGGAGGCGCTGGCGAAGAACACCCGGCTGTAGTCGCGCACGGCCTTCGCCGTGACCGGCGCCTCGCGCAGCGCCTCGGTGAGCCGGCCGAACTCGGCGACCGGGAACACGTACAGGCAGCGCTCCTGGCCCTTGGTGAGCACCAGGCCGTTGGCGAGCTCGTCGCGGTACTTGGCCGGCAGGAACAGCCGTCCCTTGTCGTCCAGGCGAGGCGAATGCGTGCCGAGAAACATCTGCCTCACCTCCCCGGTCCCCCACTCGCGGCCCCATGAGACCCCTTTGGGCCCCACGGTGCACCACTGTACTCCACTCCTCCCCACCGTCAATCACAGAAACCTTGGGATACCCGGCAATCTGCTGGACATATACAAGGTCAGGGCGGTGGAGCAGAGTGGAGCGCGGGAGCCTGGCCAGGTCTGAACCGAGGCACCCGGCGGCACGTTTGAGGTGCCGGCCGGTAATTCGGTTCGGTATGGATTGCCAGTTGTTACCCCGCCGATACCTGGGCGGAATCGCACCCGTGGCTGTGCACGACGTACTGTCTGAACGCACGGCCTTTCCTGCAGACAGCGCAATCGCTCGAGCGCATGTGAGATTCGCGCCGAGAAGTGACGCGAGGAGGACATGTGGTTGTGGACACCGGGCCTCAGGCCGAGCCCAAGCTGGAGGAGCTCGTCGAGGTCGCTCACCGGGTGAGCGCCGCCATGCAGACCGTGATTTCCGGCAAGCCCGCCGCCGTGCGGCTGGCGCTGACCGTGCTGCTCGCCGAGGGTCACGTGCTGATCGAGGACGTGCCTGGTGTCGGCAAGACCATCCTGGCCAAGGCGCTGGCGAGATCGATCGACTGCTCGGTACGCCGCGTGCAATTCACTCCTGACCTGCTGCCGAGCGACATCACCGGAGTCAGCGCGTACAACCAGGAGATCCGCGAATTCGAGTTCAAGCCTGGCCCGATCTTCGCCAACATCGTGCTCGGCGACGAAATCAACCGCGCCTCGCCGAAAACCCAGTCGGCCCTGCTTGAGTGCATGGAGGAACGGCAGGTCACCGTCGACGGCGCCACGTATCAGCTCGAGCGGCCGTTCATGGTGATCGCCACCCAGAACCCGGTGGAGATGGAGGGCACCTATCCGCTGCCGGAGGCGCAGCGGGACCGGTTCACCGCGCGCATCGCGATCGGGTATCCCGACACCGAGGCCGAGCTCGCCATGCTCGAGGCGCACGGCTCCGCTTCCCCGCTTGACGACCTCAAGCCCGCCGCGCACGCCAGCGACGTGCGCGCGCTGTCCACCGCGGTCCGCCAGGTGCACGTGGCCGAGCAGTTGCGCCGGTACGTGATCTCGGTGGTCAACGCCACCAGGACGGCCAAGGAGCTGCGACTTGGCGCGTCACCGCGAGCCGCGCTGCACCTGCTGCGGGCGAGCCGGGCATATGCCGCGCTCGATGGCCGGAACTTCGTGATCCCCGACGACGTGCAGGCGCTCGCGGTGCCGGTGCTCGCGCACCGGCTGCTGCCCACCGCCGAGGCCCTGGTCGGCCAGGAACTGCCGGAGCAGGTCATCAGCTCGATCATCAACAGGCTGCCAGTGCCGGTGAGATGAGATGCGCCCCTCGCTGCTCTCGGGGC
Source organism: Streptosporangiaceae bacterium (assembly GCA_030039155.1). GTDB lineage: Bacteria > Actinomycetota > Actinomycetes > Streptosporangiales > Streptosporangiaceae > JOPF074. The sequence continues at coordinate 1,751 of JASHQL010000297.1, forward strand.
TGACCACCCGCGGCACCTCGTTCCTGGCGGCCGGCGTCGCGGCCGCGCTGGCCGGCCTGCTGCTCGGCGAGCGCATGCTGGTGAGCGTCGGGCTGATCCTGCTGGCGCTGCCGCTGCTGGCGGCCGTCGCGGCGCGCCGGGCCAGGTACCGGCTCAGCTGCGAGCGGATGATCAGCCCGGCCAGGGTGCAGGCCGGTCAGACCGCACGGGTGCACCTGCGGCTGGAGAACGTGTCGCAGCTGTCCACCGGGCTGATGCTGGCCGAGGACGCCGTGCCCTACGCGCTCGGCACCAGGCCGCGCTACGTGCTCGACCAGATCGAGCGCGGCGGCGTGCGCGAGCTCAGCTACCCGCTCAGGTCCGACCTGCGCGGCAAGTTCGAGATCGGGCCGCTCGAGGTCAGGCTTGCCGACTCGTTCGGGCTGGTGGAACTGAGCCGGTCGTTCTCGGCGAAGTCGACATTCGTGGTCACGCCGAAGGTGGTGCCGCTGTCCCAGACCGTGATCAGCCGCAGCTGGGCTGGTGAGGGCGACGGCATGACCCGCGCCGCCGCCACCGCGGGCGACGACGACGTGATCCCGCGCGAATACCGTGACGGCGACGAGCTGCGCCGCGTGCACTGGCGCTCGACGGCACGATACGGCCAGCTCATGGTGCGCAGGGAAGAGCAGCGCTGGCGCAACCGCGCCACCGTCTTCCTTGACACCCGCAGGTCAAGCCACTCGGGCAGCGGAGCGAACTCGTCGTTCGAGCTCGCGGTGAGCGCGGCTGCCTCGATCGGCATGCACCTGGCCAAGGAGGGGCTGTCCGGCCAGCTGGTGACCGACGCCGGCCCGGTCCGCAGCGCCGGGATGTTCGAGGACATCCTGCTCGAGACACTGGCCACCGTGCGCCCGTCGGCCGGCCGTGACCTGTCCAAGTGCGTCACCGCGCTGAAGGCGAGCAGCGGGCTGATCGTGGTGATAGCCGGCCGGCTGTCCGCGACCGCCGCGCAGCAGCTCGCCACGTGCCGGCGAGACGGCAGCCAGGCGATCGCGGTGCTGCTTGCGGTGTCGACCTGGGCCGAGCCGAGGCAGCCAGCGGCACCGGACGGCACCGGCCAGCGGACGGCCGGCCTGGCGGCACCCGCCAGCCAGGCCGAGACCAGGCCGGCCGCCGACGTGCTCAGGGGCGCGGGCTGGCGGGTGACCACGCTGGATGCGAGCACGCCGCTGAGCGCCGCCTGGCGTCAGCTCGGCCAGGCTCGTGAGCTGCGGGTGCCGGCCGGCATTGCCGCCGACAGCGAGGGGCGGCTGCGGTGAACCACAAGCTGACCGCGATCGCGGCAGTCGCCACGTTCCTGGCATCGCTTGCGCTCGCCTCCGACCTGCGTGGCGGCGGCTGGTTCACCGCGGCGATCGGCGCGGTCATCGCGGTGGCGATCGCTGGCACGCTGACCAGGCTGGCCGTCATCCCGTCCGCGATCGCCGGGACCGTGCTGGTGCTGATGGCCGTATCACCGCTGTTCGGCCTCGGCTGGGCGGCCGCGGCCGGCGGCCTGGCCATCGCCGCCCTGGTGGGGCTGAGCGCCACCGGGGCACGGCCGCTCCGGGTGCTCGCGGCCGCGTGCACCTACCTGGCGGCGCTGCTGCTGTTCCTGAACATCGCGTTCGCGGCGGCGCAGTCGCTCGCCCGGCTGCTGCCGACCTCGGCGTCGCTGCACCACCTGAGCAGCCTGGTCAGCGGCGGGGAGTACCAGTTCAAGTACGAGCCACCGCTGCCGCTCACCTCGGGCCTGATCCTGCTGACCGCGGCCGGCGTCGGGCTGGTCGCGATAGCAGTGGATGTGCTGGCGGTCAGGCTGCATAAGCCGGCCATCGCCGGGCTGCCGCTGCTCGTGCTGTTCTGCGTGCCGATCGCCAGCAACCTCAAGCACCTCAACGCCGGGCTCACCATCGCGTTCATCCTCGGCATGACCGGCTTCCTCGCGCTGCTCGCTGCCGACAGCAGGGACCGGCTCAGAACCTGGGGCAAGCTCGTCACGCTCTGGACGCACACCGCCGACGAGCCAGACCAGGGGCCCAACACCAGGGCGATGGCCGCCTCCGGCCGGCGGATCGGCCTGGTCGCGCTGTGCCTGGCCATCCTGGTGCCGCTGCTGCTGCCCGGCCTGACCGAGCGCGACCTGTTCGGCCACAAGCACGTCCCCAGCCTCGGCCCCGGCGGCTCGGTTGTCTTGCCAGACCCGCTCGGCCAGCTCCAGGGCGACCTGCGCGAGGTGCCGGCCTCGAAGCTGCTCACCTACACCACGACGTCCAAGCACACCCGCGAGCAGTACCTGCAGCTATACGTGCTCAGCTACAACCCGTCGACGAGCAGCTGGATGCTGGTCGGCGACAGGAACACGGTGCCGGCCGGCCGGACCATGGCCGGCGTGCCCGGCCTGCTGCCGCAGACCAGCAGGGTGCACGTCACCACGAGCGTGACCTGGTCCGATGTCACGACCCCGCCCGGTGAGCTGAGCTTCCTTGCGGTGCCGTACGCGCCGACCTCGGTGTCGGTCTCGGCCGGCGACTGGACCGAGGGCACCAGCACGCTCATGCTGTCCGCCAACCACAAGCTGGCCGGCCTGCGATATACCGTGCACAGCGAGGAAGCGGACCCCACGGCAGGTCAGCTCGCCAGCAAGGCGGCACCGCCGCAGTCGATCGAGGACAACTACGCCGGCTACACCGGGCCTTACTGGCACCAGCTGCTGCGCATCGCCGAGCAGCACACCAAGGGCGCGACCACGGAGCTGGCCAAGGCCACCGCGCTTGAGCAGTGGTTCACCTCTGGCGCCTTCAGCTACTCGCTGCACCCCGGCCTGCCGCAAGGCAACGACTGGATCATCAAGTTCCTGACCTCGCGCAAGCGCGGGTTCTGCCAGCAGTTCGCGATCGCCTACGCGACACTTGCCAGGCTGCTCGGCATCCCGTCGAGGGTCGCTGAGGGCTTCACCGCCGGCACCCCGTCGGGTCACGGCGTCTGGACCGTCACCACGGCGGACGCGCACATGTGGCCTGAGCTGTACTTCCCCGGAGCCGGCTGGCTGCGGTTCGAGCCGACCCCAGGCGGATTCGGCGGCCAGGGCACCGCGACCACCCCGGCCTACGCGTCCGGCACCGGCGGATCCGGCAGCAAGATCAACGGTGCCCCGCCGGCCCTCGGCAAGTCGTCCACCCCTGTCCGCAACCACGGCAACAACGCGGCGATCAACAAGGAGCGGACGTTCGACGGCCAGGCAGGGACCCACCCGTCGACCGGGCTAGCGCTGAGCCAGCCCAAGCCGGCCAACCGGCTGCCGTGGCTGCTCGGCGCGGTCATCATCCTGGCGCTGCTGCTGCTGACCCCGCTGACCGGCCGGATCGTCGCCAGGCGGCACCGCTGGCATGCCGCGACCGATGACGCCCGGCTGGCCAGGGCGGCCTGGCTGGAGCTGACCGACGATCTGGCCGACCACGGGATCGCCGGGCCCGGCGGTGACTCGCCGCGTGCGCTGGCCCGCAGGGTGGCCAGGACGGCCGGGCTCGACCCGCCCGCGCGGCACGCCGTGACCAGGATCGCCGCCGCGCAGGAGCTGGCGATCTACGCGCCAGCGCCAGGGCCTGGCACGACCCTCAGGCAGGACGTGCTGGTCGTGCGGCGCGGGGTGGCCGCGAGCGTCTCGCCCGGCTGGCGGTGGCGGGCCAGGCTCATGCCGGCCTCGACCATCGCGGCGATCGTGGCGGCCGGACAGCGGGCCGCGAACTGGCTGACATCGCTGGACAGGGCGCTCGCGCGGCTGCGCGGCAAGCTCGGTCAGCTCATCAGGAAGCCTGTATCGAGCTAACAGCGCTGGCCGGGCGGGGCTGGCTGGATGCCGACCCGCGAGTGCCTTCCGGCCAGAGCACGCGCCGATGGCGCACACGCCCGCCCCTGTGGCAGGAACAAACCAGCGGACAGCCGGTCTCCGAACCGGCAGTCCGCTGGGGGTTCCAGGGGGCTATCCTCCCTGGGCCAGGACTGCTATCTGCCCTCTTCCTGGCGGCGGCGCCAGCGCTCCTCGAAGCGCTCCATCATGCCGGTGCCAGCGGCCTTGTTCGCCGCGCGGCGGCCGCGCCTTGCCGTCCCCGATGCCGCGCTCATCCGCCGGTAGCTGGCCAGCGCCAGCACCGCGGACACCACCATCAGCAGCACGCCGCCGCCGGTCATGTACAGGTTCTTGGTCAGCACGCCGGCCAGCGCAAGCCCGACGCCGGCGCCGAATCCGATGGCCGCCTGGATGATGCGCCGCCGGTAGTGCACGCGCGGGTCTGCCGCCCGCATGGCCCGAGCCAGCCGTGGATGCTCGGCGTAGAGCGCCTGCTCAATCTGCTCGAGCTGACGCTGCTCGTGCTCGGAGAGCGGCACGTTGCCTCCAATGAACTCACGCAAACACTCGGCTGACCAGCGACCTGCCAGCACGCCTACTGCCAGGATACGAGCGCTAGGGCGCCATGTGGAAGGGTACACGGCGAGCCGCGATGCATCGGCTGGCTGCGGCTACTCTCCGTGTCGGGCGGACCCGCCCGCTTCACGCGGTTCGACAAGAGTGGCCGGTCGAACGGCATTTACCCCGAACTTACCGGTTATCCGGTCTACCACTGTTTCGGCCTCACGCCACGGCACCGGCTGCTCGCCGAGCGCAAGCTGGGTGGCCGCGGCAGCCGCCGGAACCAGGCCGGTGGCCCTGACCCCGACCAGCCGCAGCCTTGCCTGCGGGCTGAGCCCAGAGCCCGCGTACAGCGCGCACGCGGTCTGGTAGATCACCTGCTGGGTGTCGGTCGGCTCAGCCAGCGTCTTGGACCTGGTGATGGTCTTGAAGTCGGCCGTCCTGAGCTTGACCACCACGGTCCTGGCCCGGCACGAGCCGCGGCGCAGGCCGCGGGCGGTGCGGCCGGACAGCCTGAGCAGCTCGCGGCGGATCAGCCCTGGATCGCTGATGTCGGTGTCGAAGGTCTCCTCGGCGCCGATGCTCTTCTCCCTGACCGCAGACTCGACCCTGCGGCTGTCCCGGCCGGCGGCCAGCGCGAGCAGGTGCTCGGCGGTTGCCTTGCCGAGTTCGGCCTGCAGCGCGGCAGGCGGCGTGGCGGCGATGTCGGCGACGGTCTTCAGGCCGAGCCTGGCCAGCGTCTGCCCGGTGCGGTCGCCGACGCCCCACAGCGCCGACACCGGCAGCGGGTCGAGGAACGCGCGCACGCCGTCCACCGGGATCACCAGCAGGCCGTCCGGCTTGCAGTGCACGGAGGCGAGCTTGGCCAGGAACTTGTTCGGCGCGACGCCGACCGAGCAGGTGATCTGCTGCTGCTCGGCTACCTGCCGCCTGATCAGCTGCCCGATCTGCGCGGGCGAGCCGAGCCTGCGGATCGCCCCGGACACGTCGAGGAAGGCCTCGTCCAGCGACAGCGGCTCGACCAGCGGGGTGACCGAGCGGAAGATTCCCATGATCTCCCTGGACACCGCGCCGTAGAGCCCGTGCGTCGGCGGGATGATCACCGCCGCCGGACACAGCCGCCTGGCGCGTGCCATCGGCATCGCCGACCGCACGCCGAACTTCCTGGCCGCGTAGGTCGCCGACAGCACCACGCTGCGGCCGCTCGCGCCGCCCACGATGACCGGCCTGCCCGCCAGCTCGGGCCGGTCCCGCAGTTCCACGCTGGCATAGAACGCGTCCATGTCGACGTGCAGGATGTGGCAGCCAGCGTCGTCAGCTGCGCGATCCTGGCCGGCCGGCACCGTGCACCTCCCAGGCGGCGCACCGTCGGGCGTCCGCCGCCTGCACCCGAATGTAGCCGGGGGCACCGACACTCAGCGCCGGCTGGCCTGGTCAGCCGCCCGTGCTGAGCCGCCCGCGCTGAGCCGCCAGTGCCGAGGCTACGGTCACGGCCCGCTGAGCAGCAGCCCGGCTTCGCTCGTGCTGTCCTGGTAGCCGCCGACCGCCGTGCACGCCGAACTGGACGTGCAGGCAACCGCCTGGGCCGCAGGCGGACCGGCCGGCCCGACCGAGCCGCCGTCGACCGGCACCGCGTTGGCAGGCAGCGGCGCCCGCACGGAACCCCAGCTGAACCCAAGGCCAGCCAGCAGTGCCTGGCCATGGCCGGCGCTGTCGGTGTACTGCCCGCCGATCACGCAGTCCAGCTCGACCGGGCAGGACACCGAGTTCAGCTGGACCGCCGGGCTTGCCGACGACACGCCGCTCGGCATGGTCAGCCATACCGACTGCCAGCTGCTGCCGTAACCAGAGGTCACCAGGCCGCGGGCGCTGCTCTGGCCGGACGGCGACTGGCCGACGGCGATGCACTCCGCCGTGCTCGGGCAGGAGACCGCGGTCAGCTGCACGGCCGGGCTGCTGCCGCCGCCCGGCATCGGCGCGGTCGCGGCGGTCAGCGACGCGGGACCGCCGGTCAGCAGCAGCCCGTACCCGGTGCCATCGGCCGACTGGTACCCGCCGACGGCCGCGCAGCCGGCCGGGTTGCTTGCCGCCGAGTTGCAGGTCACCGCGGACAGCCACGACGCCGTCGAGCTGCCTGGCACCTGTGGCTCCTGCGCCGACCAGGTATACCCGTGGCCGGTCAGCACCAGCGCGCGCTGCGCCCCGCCCGAGTCGGTGTAGGAGCCGACGGCGATGCACGGCGCGTTGGCTGGGCAGCTCACCGAGGTCAGCTGGACCACGGCGTTCCCGGTCGCGGCGTTGCCGGGCAGCGGGGCGGTCACGGTATGCCAGCCCGACCCCGTCAAGGTCAGCAGCAGGCCGCGCTGGCGGCCGGCCGCGGTGATGTAGTCGCCGACTGCCACGCAGGATCGGGCGGCCACGCAGCTCACCGCGTCTACCACCACGGCCTTCCGGCCGCCGCCCGACGCCTTGGGCAGCCGGGCGCGGACGGCGCGCCACTTCTTGCCAGCCCAGGTCAGCAGCAGGCCGCCCTGGCGGCCGGCCGCGGTGAAGTCGGCGCCGACCGCCACGCAGCGGGACTGCGCCGGGCAGGCCACCGCAACCAGCGTGGCGGTTGCCTTGCGCCCGCTGTGCGCGGGCAGCGGCGCCCTGGTGGCCGACCAGGACGACCCGGCCTGGGTGTCCAGCAGGCCCTGCTCCCCCGCCTTGGCGGTGTACGAGCCGACAGCGACGCAGTGCCCGGCGTCCGGGCAGGCCAGTCCGGTCAGGTCCGCGCCTGGCAGCCCGTTGGTGGCCCCGGCCGGCCTCGGCGCCTCGGCGGCCTGCCAGCTAGTCGCGCTCGGCGCGGCGCCGGCCGGCGCTGAGCCAGGACCTGCCGCGAGCATCGCGGCGGCCGCCAGCACCACGCAGCTGAGCACCGGCCAGCCGACTGCCGCACGCACCCGCGGGCTGCCTGTTCGGCTGCGGGCAGCCCGCCTGCTGCCGTGCTGGCCTCGGGGCCTGACACCCTTCGACCCCCTGCTAGCAGCTGGCCGCCAAGACACCATGCACCATCGCCCCCTCGTTCCCGTCATGATCTGCCTCTTGTAGATCGCGGTGACGGTGAGTGGCGTAACCGGGCTACAGCGCGAGCGTCGGCTTCAGCTCAAGCAGCCTGGCGAGCAGGCCGTTGACGAAGCCGGGCGAGTGATCGGTGGACAGTTCGCGGGCGAGCAGCACCGCCTCGCTGATCGCCACGCCATCGGGGACCTGATCGCCCCACAGCAGCTCGTAGCTGCCGATCCGCAGGATGTTGCGGTCCACGGCGGGCATCCGGTCGAGCGTCCAGCCGCTCGCGTGCTCGGCAAGCAGCTCGTCGATTCTGGCCTGGTGCGCGTGCACGCCGCGGACGAGTTCGGCGGCGTACGCCGACACCGGCGGACTGGCCGCCGCGGTGCGCTCGTCGAGCAGCGCGAGCACGGGCTCGCCGCGCAACTCGGCCTCGAACAGGATGTCAAGGGCGCGCTTCCGTGCCTTAGTCCTGGCCGGCACGGCCACAGTCCAGGCTGTGCACGGTCACGCCCTGCCCAGGTAGTCACCGGTGCGGGTGTCCACCCTGATCTTCTCGCCGGTGGTGATGAACAGCGGCACCTGGATCTGCGCGCCGGTCTCCAGGGTGGCCGGCTTGGTGCCGCCGGTGGACCTGTCGCCCTGCAGGCCAGGGTCGGTCTGGCTGACGGTCAGCTCGACCGCGGCGGGCAGCTCGACGTACAGCGGCATGCCGTCGTTGAAGGCGATCGTCGCCATCTGCTCCTCGAGCAGGTAGCTGGCCGCGTCGCCGACGGTCTGCGCCGGGATGCGCGGCTGGTCGTAGTCCTGGGTGTCCATGAAGACGAAGTCGTCACCCTCGCGGTACAGGTACTGCATCTCGCGCTTGTCGACGTTGGCGACGTCCACCCGCACGCCGGCGTTGAAGGTACGGTCCACGACCTTGCCAGACAGCACGTTCTTCAGCTTCGTGCGCACGAAGGCGCCGCCCTTGCCGGGCTTGACGTGCTGGAAGTCCACCACGCTCCAGAGCTGGCCGTCGATGCTCAGGGTCATGCCGTTCTTCAGGTCGTTCGTGGTGGCCACGTCTGCTCGTCTCCTGCGCTTGCTGCGGGATCAAGCCCGGCCTGGACTCCGCGGTGCCGGCCCGGGGAGAGGCCGCCGGCACCCGGCACGGAGATCACAGCACGAGCAGGTCCCTGGTTACGGTGGTGAGGATCTGGGCTGATCCGGTTGATCCCGCCTCGGCTGCGCCGGAGCCAGCGCGGACCACCAGGGTGTCCTCGATCCTGACCCCGCCCTTGCCGGGCAGGTACACGCCGGGCTCGACGGTGACGGGAACCCGTTCCGCCAGTCTACCCGGCCTGCCGGGCCCGATCGCCGGCGCTTCATGCACCTCAAGGCCCACCCCGTGGCCGAGTCCGTGGCCGAAATGGTCCCCGTGGCCTGCCGCCTTGATCATGTCCCTGGCCACCGCGTCCAC
>JASHQL010000298.1 GCA_030039155.1 Streptosporangiaceae bacterium
GCCGGCCTGCGCGGCGGCACGGCAGAGCCAGCCGAGCAGCGCGTCGAGCACGCCGCGGCCGAGCGCCCGGCAGGACATCATCAGCAGCGGCACCTGCCAGCTGGCCTGCCCGCGCTCGACGACGGCCGCGCCGACCAGGCCGTCGTCGCCGAACCTGTCGGCCAGCCGCACCGTCGCCACCAGGTGCCCGGCGGAGCCGAGCAGGCCGGCGAAGGCAGCCTCGGTCACCGGCTGGCCTGACGAGTTGAGCTGGTGCGTGCGCACCGACAGCTCATGCAGCCTGGCCAGCTCGGCCGGGCCGGCCAGGCCGATCCGGACGCTGGTCTGCGCGTACCTGAGGAAGTCGTCCCGCGAGCCGCGGTAGGCGCGCGCCGCCTGGTCACGCACCCGGCGCTGCTCGTACAGCTCGCCGCGGCGGCTGCCCTCGGCGGTCAGCACCGCCGGGCTGAACTGCGGCCACTGCGCCGCCTCGGCCGCGTCCTCAGGGGACAGCACCAGCACCCCTGGCAGCGCCGCGGCCACCTCGGCCCGCTCGAACAGGTCGTCGTCGACGAACGCCACCTCCGCCTGGACCAGCCCGAGGTCGGCCATGATCCGGCCGATCGCCGCTGACTTGGCAGCCCAGCCGCACTCGGCGGCGGCGAACCTGGTTCCGGTCACCGCGCGCACGTGCTCGGCGGCGGCAGCCGGGTTCTTGCTGGCCAGCGCGTGCACGATGCCGCGGTCGGCGAGCTCGCGCAGCACGCCGAGCAGCCGCGGATCGGGCGGCGGCGGCTCGGCCGATTCCAGGTAGGTACCGTCGAGCAGCGTGTTGTCGATGTCCCAGACCACGCACTTGATCATGTCTGCTCGCGCCAGTGCTCAGTCAGCCCGCGCCGCTCCATCGTCAGGTGCGCCGCGGTGAAGCCGAACTTCCGGTACAGCGCGCGCATGCCCAGGTTGCCCGCGTGCACCTTGCCGGTCAGCGAGTCAAGGCCGGCCGCCGCCGCGGCGTCGAGCACCGCGGCAAGCAGCAGTTCGCCGAGCATGCTGCGGTCCGCGGTCTCGGCGACCGCCAGCGACCGGAAATTGCCGTATTTCGCCCCGGTCAGCGAGTTGGTCCTGGCCGACAGCCAGGCCCAGCCGACCGGCACCGCGGGCTCGTCGGCGGCGACCGCGACCAGCGCGACCTCGCCGGGCTTGCCGAGCGCCGCCGCGACCCGCCTGCGGTGCAGCGCCCGGTCGGTGACGGCCTCGTCCGCGAACGACACCCTGGCGATCTCGATCTCGAACTCGACGATCGCGTCCAGGTCACTCTCCGCGGCAGCGCGGACCAGGTAGCTCATCGTGCCTGCAGCGGCATCGGCCGCAGCACCGTGCCGCCGCAGTCCGGGCAGCCGGCCGCCTGCAGTGCCGCGATCTGCGGCCACGGCGAGCCCGGGCCGACCTGGTGTACGGTGCCGCAGCCTGCGCACCGGTACGGCCTGGTCCTGGCGGCCCGGCCGTCCGCGGTGTACAGCGGGCCGGCGAAGCTGCCGTCGATCAGCGGCCTCGCCGCCTCGGTGGTGCGCAGGTGATAGAGCCCGCTGGTGCCGGCCAACACGCCGGCCCCGAGGTAGCTGTTGAAGCCGGGCGTGAGCGACCTGATCACCAGGCCCATCGCGGTGATCGCCGCCTGCACCGCCGCGGTCTCGGCCGGCCGCCGCGCGCCGAACGAGAAGAACACGTGCCGGCCAGGACCGCCCTGCAGCGCGGACACCGCGCGGGACAGGAAAAGCTCAGCGCCTGCCACCGTGTACGGCGGATCGGTGAGCACGACGTCGAAGCCGCCAAGGAGGGGAACGGGTAGCGGCTCACGCAGGTCGTGCCGCACCAGCTCGGCCTGCACCGAGGCGGCCCGGATCTGGCTGCCCGCCCAGCCAAGCACGTCAGGGTCGGTGTCAAGCACGGTGAGCCTGCGGACCAGGCCAGGCTGGCCGGCCCAGGCCGCGAACGCCGCGATCGCGACGCTGATCAGGTCGTCGTCGCCGAGCAGCAGGATCCGCTGGCCGGCCAGCGCGCCGGCCTGATGCAGCTTGAGCACCCGGCTGAGCTTGGTGCCGACCGTGCAGTGCGTCTGGTCGAGTTCAGGCCTGGCGGCCGGCCCGCCGTCCGCGGCCTGCTCGAGCTGGCCTGCCAGGCCGGCCAGCTCGGCCGGGATCAGCACGCCGCGGCCCTCGCAGGACCGGCAATGCGCGGCCAGCTCTGGCCGGCCGGCGGCCAGCGCGGTGCGGCCGGCCTCGGTCAGCCTGACCGGCCGCCGGGTATCCACCACGCCGCGGCGCCGCAGCTCGTTGCAGGCAGCGGCGACGATCGGCACCGGCAACTCGGCCAGCCTGCTGACCTCGCGCACCGCGGCAGGCTCGGCGGACTGCACGGCGGCGAGTATGTCCCTGATGCCCGACTCGCCCTCGGCCAGGCCGACCGCAGCCGCGACGTCGGCGACTACCGCGTCCAGGTCCATGACTCCGTCATGGAGCCACGGTACCGGCGTCAGGCAGGCGGCTGGCCTGGTTGCTGCTGGCCGCCGCCCTGCATCGCGGCGCGCAGCTGGTCCTGCTCAGGGACGGACATGTCGGTGCGGATCAGCACCATGTCGTCCCCGCTGAATGCCTTCGCGACAGCGTCAACCGCAGCGCCGACGCTTTGCACCACCATGGCCGAGTCGCCCGGCCGCAGGTCCGATTTCGCGGACTCGATCATGGAGCCGTCGATCACCCCGTGCTTCAGCTTGCCGACCAGGGCGGTCAGCTTGCCGCCCTCGTCGGTCACGTGCTCGTGCACCGTCGGCTCCATGGCGTACAGCGGCCAGCGCAGCACCGCGACGTCCTGGATGTCGATCAGCTCCTGTGCCTGCAGTTGCCTGAGCTTGACGACCGCCGCGTCGGCACCTTCTGTTCCGCTGAACCGCCATGCTGTCGTGGTCATCGCAAGATCCTTTCGGCCGGATGCACAGTCATATTCCCGCCGCGACAGTGGCACCGCCTCACCCTGGCGGGGTGAACGCCGGGCGCCGTCCCGCGCACCGAATCACCCGGCGCGGATGGCGCGCGCGGCTGCGGGCAGGCGAAGCGTAAGACCCAGACCCAGACACCGGACCGGGAGGCCGCAGTGGCTGAGCACTACGACGTGATTGTCATCGGGACCGGAGCCGGCGGCGGCACGCTCGCACACACGATCGCGCCGTCCGGCAAGAAGATCCTGCTGCTGGAGCGCGGCAACTTCCTGACCCGCGAGACCGACAACTGGGACCCTGGCGAGGTCTTCGTCGACGGACGGTACATATCGCCAGATACCTGGTATGACGCCGACGGCACGCCGTTCCAGCCGCAGGTGCATTACTTCGTCGGCGGCGCCACCAAGATGTACGGCGCCGCACTGTACCGGCTGCGGCCAGCGGACTTCGGCGA
>JASHQL010000299.1 GCA_030039155.1 Streptosporangiaceae bacterium
ACCGGCTTGCTCGGCGGTCGCGGCCCAGCTGGCGAGCATCTTGAGGCCGCCGGCGGTGGGGCTGCCAGCGGGCGCCGGACAGGCCGGCAGCGTCAAGCCCGGGTGGGCCGGGAACTCCATGGCCTCGAGCTGAGGTCGAGGGTGCGTCAGGCCACCCGTCCGCGTCGGTATGCCGCTCGTCGACATCGTGTACTAGCAGGTCACGAGCCCAATTCCAACAGGGAGGCAACGGCGCCGGTTGCCGCCCAGGCTGAGATGAGCCTGAGTGCGTCATGGTCGGCGCTTCCGGCGTCGGCGCTGTACGTCACCAGCGTCAGGCCGTCGTCTGATGACAGCGGGATGATCTCGTATCCGAGATTGAATTCGCCGACGGCGGGATGCCGGAGACTCCGAGTTCCGTGGTAGGGAAAACGCACGCTGTGTTCGGCCCACAGCAACCGGAACGTCTCGCCGCGCACGGAGAGCTCGCCGACCAGATCAGAAAGGTCACGGTCGAACGGGTGCCGGTCCGCGCAGGACCTGAGGATTCCGACGGTCTCGCACGCGGCCTTGGCCCAGTCCACGAAGAACTCATGAGCGCGTGGATCGAGGAAGACGAACCGGGCTTGATTCGCGTGCTCGGTCGTCTGGTACCGCCAGCCCTGGTAGAGCGCGAGCGCAAGCTCGTTCGATGCGACGACGTCCATGCGGCTGTTGGTGATGAATGCCGCGACATCGGTCATGGCGTCAAGCAGGCGGCGAAGGCCTGGCCGGATCTGAGCTGGCTTGTCCCGGCGAGTCGGCCTGCCGCCATCGCTCAGCGCCTGGACCAGATGAATCAGGTGCGCGTGTTCGCGTTCGTCCAGTTGGAGGGCGCGAGCGAACGCATCCAGTACCGCGGCTGACACGGTCGCAGCGGCGCCGCGCTCGAACCGGATGTAGTAGTCCACGCTGACCCCGGCGAGCCGGGCGACTTCCTCGCGCCGCAGCCCGGCAACGCGCCGCGGCCGCCGTCCGTAGCTGGCCAGGCCGATGTCCTCGGGGTTGATCCTGGCGCGGCAGGTGATGAGGAAGTCGCGCAGGTTGGCCCGTGGATCCACGCAGCCAACGGTAAGCCTGTCCGCCCTGCGGTAGGGAGGGCATGCCAGTACCTGGATAATCCCGGACTCCCTAACCGTGCGCAGGTCCGGTTGCCTGACAGCTACGTACCGGCGGCCGGACAAAGGAGCGCATGGCATGGGTATGGAACTTGAGCAGGATCCGCGGAGCGTCGGGCTGACCGAGGAAGGAATCCTGCACATTCCGGGCCTGCTGAGCCGGTGGGTCCGGCTGGAAAACGGGGCCCTGGCCCACTACGTGACCTCGGGGGAAACCGGCCCGGCCGTCATCCTGCTGCACGGCGGGATCGACGGGTCCTCGGGCACCGCGGGCTGGCGGTTCATGGCTCCGTTCCTGGGCGCCAGCGGCTTCCGGGTGTATGCGCCTGACCGGCCCGGCTTCGGGCTCGCAGACACCAGCAAGCGCGAATACCTGGAGTGGAACAACAAGGCGCAGATCGATTTCATCCGGATGTTCGCTGACGCGCTCGGCATTGAACAGTTCCACATCAGCGGGAACTCGATGGGCTGCGTCCACGCCTATCAGTTCCTGCTCAATCACCCAGAGCGCGTCCTCAGCGCGGCGTTCATCGCCGGCGCGCTGGGTGACATCGTCGAGGCTTCCTACGTGGCGACGAAGGACAGCCAGTTCGCCTCGAATCCCGGCCACGTTGACCCGCCGTACGACGGCACGGCCGAGAGCATGAAGACCCTGATGGAAGGCATCATCTACGAGCCGAAAGCTATCTGGCCCGAGCTCATCGAGATGCGGGTGATCGCCGCGAACAAGCAGATCGAGGCACGGCGCGGCCTCGAACAAGAGCGCCACACCTTCATGGTCGGCCCGGACACGCCGCCGAACACCGCCCAGTTGCTGTCGAGCAAGAACAGGATCGACAAGCTCACGACGCCGATGATCTGCCTGTACGGGCTGCAGGATGTCTCGGTGCCGGTCGAGAACGGGTTCAACCAGGACGACGCGATTCCGAACATCCAGTTCTTCTTCCCTGACGAGTGCGGCCACCAGGGGCAGACCGACCAGCCTGACATGTTCAACACGGTCTTCCTTGAGTTCTTCCGCGACGGCAAGGTGACCTGGGACAGCGCGCAGTGGGCCGGGGTATCCCGCCGCAAGCCAATCAATCCCGAACTTGTGGAACAGCCGCCGGCTGGGTTCCCTGCGCCAGACCGAAGCCTGTATGACTCGCTCGAGAAGCTGCGGGCAGGACTCGGTCGGCAAGTCCGGTCCTGATGGTCGCGACGATGCGCCGGATCTCGCACCAGCGGCCGCCCGGCGGCCTGCGCCGAGCGCCCCGGCTCCTCGGCCAGCCGGCAGCGCTTGTCCACTCACCGGTAACATGTTAGCGTCGCAGCCGGGTCTGTCTCTTTTGCCCGGAGGTGGTCTGGCGTGACCTTCCCCGGCCTCACCTGGCCTTCAGGGATCTAGTTGCCCAAGATCGGAAGCGCCTCGACCGCGTTGCCGACGGTTCGCTGGGAGTAGCACGTCATCATGTCTGCCGAAGCTGACAACGTCGCGCGGGGCAATCGAGGCCGCGACATCGGCGGGGATGCGACTGACCCGGACGACGCCGCGGAAGGCTTGCGGCAAAAGCGGCGAGACGGACTGCTGACGTCCAGGCCCTTCCTGCTCACGCTGGTCTGTGCCTTTGCGTACTTCCTTTACCTGGGCACCCTCCAGCCGGAACTCCCGCGTTATGTCGTGGACGTGCTGCACGGCAACGGAGCTGAGGTCGGGATCTCGGTCGGAGCCCTGGCCGTCACGGCATGCGCATTGCGGTCCACGGCCGGCAGGCTCTCGCACCAGCGCGGCACCCGCTTCGTGATCGTCATCGGCATCGCCGTGGCCACCGTCGCGGTCCTGCTGTACAACGTGGCGTTCACGGTGCCAGAGCTGATCGCATGCCGGCTGCTCACCGGAGTCGGCGAAGCAGGCGCCTATGTGGGCCTTGCCAGGCTTGCCTACGACCTCGCTCCTGAGGCGCGCAAGGCCGAGTCGACGTCATATTTCACGGTGTCGTTGTTCGGTGCCATGGCGATTGGCCCGATCATCGGCGAGGCCGTACGGCACAGCCTCGGGTACCACGCGGTGTGGTTCATCGCGGCCGGGTTCGCCTCGCTGGCCCTCGTGGCCTGCATCTGGCTGAAGAACCCGGAGCCGCAGGAGGGCGATGGTCACGCCGAGTCGGCGCGGCCAGCGCGCCGGAAGTGGTACCGCGACCTCCTGCAACGGGATGCGGTCGGGCCTGCGACGATTCTCATGCTCGCCATGTCAGGCTATGCAGCATTCGCGACGTTCGTTCCGCTGTATGCGTCCCACTTGCACCTGTCAAGTGCGGGGCCAGTACTGGCCGAGAACGCCTTGATCATCCTGGTGGTGCGCCTGTTCGGCGCCAGGCTGCCAGACACCCTCGGAGCATTCGCGAGCGCCGCGGCATCGCTGGCGTTCCAGCTAGCGGGATGGGCCCTGGTCGCCATGTTTCCTACCCCCCTCGGCCTCTACGGCGGCGTGGCCGTGGTCTCGTTGGGCGTTTCGCTGCTCTATCCGGCCCTGTTCACCTTCGCTGTCCGCCGCGCACCGCAGGCTGAACGGGGCAACGCCGTGGCCACGCTGACGATGGCCTTCGATATAGCGAACGGCGTCGGCGGAGTGCTCCTGGGGGGAGCCGTCACCGTGACCGGCGGCCTGCGCGCCGCATTCGTAGTAGCGAGCGCTCTGAATGGGATGGGCTTGCTGCTGCTGGTGAGC
This sequence comes from Streptosporangiaceae bacterium, assembly GCA_030039155.1. Lineage (GTDB taxonomy): Bacteria > Actinomycetota > Actinomycetes > Streptosporangiales > Streptosporangiaceae > JOPF074. The sequence continues at coordinate 3,844 of JASHQL010000299.1, forward strand.
CGCTCCCACTGGATGCGCGACCTGCCAAGAGCAGTTCCGGAGACAGTGCGTGAAAGGCTGCAGGAGACGCTGGAAGAAACGTAGAAGTCGCTTTCGGGCGCCGCGCGAAAGGTGGTGCGATCAGCGGAGGCTACGGCGGCGCCGCGGATCAGGCCGATGGGCTTGCGCCAACGCTACGCGAGTTAACATGTTACATGTACAGAGTTTTCCGGCACGGGCGGACTTGTCGCGGCCGGAACCGGGACGTTGGCGAGGTCCGAGTGCGACAGCCAATCCGTCACGAACAGCGCATGTGAAAAGCTTCGGAAGTCTGCGTCGGGCACGACCGGGATCGAGGACGCCTGATGAAACTGCCTCAGTTTGACTACCAGGCGCCGCAGACCATCGCAGAGGCCATCGAACTGCTGGCCAAGTATGAGGATGACGCGAGCGTGCTGGCCGGCGGGCAGAGCCTGATCCCGCTCCTGGCGTTGCGGCTCGCCCGCCCAGCGGTCCTCATCGACATCAACGGCGTCAGCGACCTAGCCGGGCTGTCGCTCGCTCACGGCCAGGTGACGATAGGCACCCTGACGAGGGAGTACCGAGCCGAGGAGTCCGACGTCGTCGCGGACAGGCTGCCGCTGCTGGCCGCCGCGCTGCCCTTGATCGGGCATGCGGCAATCCGCAGCCGCGGCACGGTGGGCGGCAGCCTGGCGCACGGCGACCCGGCCGCCGAATTGCCGGCCGTCGCGCTGGCACTTGACGCGACGTTCGTGGTGCGCGGCGCGACGGGCGAACGCATCATCAAGGCACCCGACTGGTTCGAGGGCTACCTCACCACGGCCCGCCGTCCCGACGAACTGCTGATCGAGGTCCGTTTCCCGGCCGCCGGGCCAGGCACAGGGGCAAGCTTCGTTGAGGTCGCCCGCCGCCACGGCGACTTCGCGATCGTGGGGCTGGCAACCTCACTGACGCTGGCCGACGGCAGGATCAGCGATGCCCGGCTGGCGTTGGCAGGCGTCTCCGACGTGCCCGTACGCGCCGCCGAAGCGGAGGATGTGCTCATTGGCGAACAGCCGTCAGCGGCGCTGTTCGGCGAGGCAGCCCGGCGTGCGACCGCCGGCCTGGACCCGCCGGCTGACTTGCACGGCTCTGCTGACTACCGGACGAAGATCGCTGCCACGCTTATCCGGCGTGGCCTGCGAGGAGCCGCGGACAACGCCAGCGAGAGGCAGGCCAATGGTTGACATCACCCTGACGGTGAACGGCGCGATACGGACCGGCTCGGCCGAGGCGCGCAAGACGCTGGCGGACTACCTTCGGGACGACCTCGAGCTCACCGGGACCCACGTGGGCTGCGAGCACGGGGTCTGCGGGGCATGCACGGTGATTGTCGACGGCCTGCCAGTCCGGTCCTGCCTGATGCTGGCCGTCCAGGCAGCCGGCAGCGAGGTGACGACGATCGAGGGGCTGGCGCCAGACGGCGGACTGGGCCCGTTGCAGCAGGCGATGTGGGATTCGCACAGCTTCCAGTGCGGCTTCTGCACGCCCGGCTTCGTCATGCAGGCGACCGCCCTTCTCAGCCACCACCCCGACGCTGACGAGCAGCAGATCCGCGAGGCGCTATCGGGCAACATCTGCCGCTGCACCGGCTACCAAAGCATCATCGACGGCGTCCTGCTGGCCGCTCGGCGCCTGCGCCAGCCCGCCGGGCAAGGAGAATAGGCATGGCGATCGTGGCCGAGCGCTACACCGGTGCGAGCATCAGGCGTTCCGAGGACCCGCGCATCTTGACCGGCGCCGGCCGTTACGTCGATGACGTCAAGCTGCCTGGCATGCTGCACGCTGCCTTCGTGCGCTCGCCGCTGGCCCACGCTCAGGTGCGCTCGATTGACGTCTCGGCCGCGCGTGACCTGCCAGGGGTGGTCGCCGTCTTCACCGGCGCGGAGATCGAGGACATGACGGTCCCTGGGCCGGATCCCCTGGTGGCCTTCTTTGGTGACACCGGCCCCACTCCGGAGTTCACCCTCCTTGCGACCGACAAGGTCCGCCTGGTGGGCGACCCGGTGGCGATCGTGGTAGCGGAAAGCCGGTACCTCGCCGAGGACGGCTGCGACCTGGTGGAGGTCGAGTACGACGAGCTGGCCCCGGTGGCGAGCGCGGCCGCCGCGCTCGATCCAGCCAGCCCGCCGCTGTTCGCCAACCTCGGCAGCAACATCGCCCGCGAGCACCCGCGCGCTGAGTTCGGCGATGTCGCCGCGGCCTTCGCACAAGCCGACCGGGTCTTCGACTTCCACATCGACGTGCACCGCCATCAGAACGTACCCATGGAGGGGCGAGGCTGCGTCGCGAGCTACGACCCGCAGACGGCCGTCATGACGTTCTACGCGGCCACGCAGGGTGTTCATGTCACGAAGATGGGCATCGTGATGCGCCTTGGCATCGAGCCGGACAAGGTGCACGTGCTGGCAGGCGACATCGGGGGATCGTTCGGCCTGAAGATCGGCGTCTCCCGCGAAGAGCTCGCGGCGGCCGCCGCCTCGCGGGCCGTGGCTCGGCCGGTCAAGTGGACCGAGGACCGGGGCGAGAACCTCACCGCCTCAGGGCAGGCTCGTGAGGAGAGCTTCGACGTCCGCGCCGCGGTGAGCAACGACGGCGACCTGCTCGGCCTGGACGTCAGGATGGTCGTCGACACCGGCTCCTACCCCAGCATGGGCGCCATGCTCGCGGGAATCGTGCAGGCGATGCTGCCCGGTCCGTACAAGCTGGCGGCGATGGGCTTCGAGGCAACGGCGGTCACGACCAACAAGGCGCCGTACGTGGCCTACCGCGGGCCGTGGGCGTCGGAGACATTCGTGAGGGAACGAGTGCTCGATCTCATCGCGCACGAACTCGGACTCGATCCGGTGGAGATCAGGCGGCGCAACATCGCCCCGCGGACCGAACCTCCGGCCGTCATGGTCACCGGCCGCCCGCTCGTCGGGGTCACCACGATGGAGTCGCTGGAACGGGTCGCCGAGCTCGCCGACTTCCCGGCCTTCCGGCGCCGTCAGGCCGCGGCTCGCATCGAGGGAAGGCACCTCGGCATCGGCGTTGCCACGTTCATCGAGGCGGCGCCAGGGCCGCGCTCGCAGGACGGTCCGAGTGACCCGGAGGGCATGGAGGCCATGCGGCTGCGGCTGGACGGCGACGGCGTCGTGGTGTTGTTCACCGGCCAGATGCCGCACGGCCAAAGTCACCAGACGACCCTCGCCCAGATCGCGGCCGATGAGTTCGGCGTTCCGTTCGACCAGGTCCGGGTCGTGGTCGGCGATAGCGACCTTGTTCCCTTCGGGCTGACCGGCGGCAGCCGGTTTGCCACGATGACAGGCGGTGTGGCCCTGCACGGCACCCGGCAGCTCAAGGCCAAGGTGCTCGACTTCGCCTCGCATCTCATGGAGGTCAGCGCTCAGGACCTGCAGATCACTGACGGCAATATCTGGGTGCGCGGCGACCCTGAGAGCGCGATCGCCGTGACTGAGATCGCCCGGCAGGCGGCGTCCGGCGACTTCGGCCCCGGCGTCGACGCCAACCTCGAGGTCGAGGCCGCGTACGACGGCGGCGCGGGCGGCTGGTCAGGCGGCACGCACTGCGCCATCGTCGAGGTCGACGTCGAAACCGGCCTGGTGAGCGTCGAACGGTACATCGTGACCGAAGATTGTGGCGCGCTGATCAACCCGGCCGTGGTCGAGGGTCAGATCCGCGGCGGCGTTGCGCAGGGGATTGGCGCCGTGCTGCTCGAGCGCTCCGCCTACGACGAGTTCGGCAACTTCCAGTCGGCCACCTTCATGGATTACCTGATGCCCACCGCCTGCGACATTCCGCGGATCGAGATTGAGCATCTCGAGACGGTGCCGCTGGATGCCGACGTCAACTTCCGCGGCGTGGGGGAGGGTGGCATGATCGTGGCGCCGCCCACCATCGTGAACGCGATCGAGGATGCGCTCTCGCCGTTTGGCGTGCGGATCTATGAGCAGCATCTCCCGCCAGCCCGCATCCTGGAACTCATCAGCATGGCCAGACGGGCCAGCTGATCGCCGTATCTGCCCGGTTACCGGCGCTGCCAGCCGGATGCCTTCAGGTGGCACCCGTGAATCGCCCCAACGCCGCGTCACGCATCGGACAACTGGTTGAGGACAACCGAAAGCGCATCAATATCGGCCGGCGGCACCTGAAACGACGTGATCCCGAATCGTTCCCGCATTTCACTGAAGTGGTCGGCCATGGAATCCGGCGTTCCGATCGCGAAGAACGGGGACTCAACGAGGTCACGTGCCGTCAAGGTCGGCGGGACATTGAAGGTCCATGCGGGGTCCTTGCCGGCCGCCCAGCTACGCAGCAGTTCCTCAGCCGCGGCCACCGGGCGATCGGTGCAGATCACCCCGTACATCCAGGCGCTGAACTCCAAGTCACCGAACCGGGCACCGGCCCCATCCCTGACCCAGGAGAGCTTCTCATCCAGGTTCTCCGCGACAAAGTCGATGGCCTCAACCGCGCCTGTGGCGTCCGTGCGCGGCACGAGGTTGACCGCGTCCGCAAGCCTTCCGGCAAGTTTCAAGATCACCGGAGAGGCACCGCCGATCTGAATCGGCGGCCGTGGTCGCTGCGCCGGCTTGGGCGAGCCGTCCAGCCCGTCGATGCTGTAGTACCGGCCCGCGTACGAGAACGGGCCATCGCCGAACAGGCCGGTGATGACCTCGACCGCCTCGCCGAGCCGGGCGATGCGCTCTCCTGGCCGGCTGAACTCAATCCCGGCCTGCTGGTATTCGCCCTGCAGCCAGCCAGCGCCCATGCCGATTTCAAGGCGGCCGCCGGTCATCACGTCTACCGATGCCGCCTCCTTGGCGAGCACCACAGGGTGCCGGAAGTCATTGTCAAGGACCAGCGTTGCCAGCCGGAGCGACGACGTCGCTTCACCCGCGGTCATGAGCGCGATCAGCGGTGCGATCGACTCGCCGAAGTGGTCACCGACGGCGATATGGGAGTATCCAAGATCCTCGGCCCGCCTGGCGAAATCGCGGATGGACGCACGGCTGGACATCTTCGGCTCGAGCATGGTGCCGAAGCGGATGGTGCGGTCGCGGCGTTCCACGTTCACCTCGTCTCATCCGGCGCATGATGCTCGGCGCGCAGCTCACGCCGGTTCAGACTGGCTATGACGCGCCCTTCTGACCGGCGCGAGTCGTCACCTGGCAGCCCTCCGCTGAGCCGCGGCCAGGCCACGACCCGCCGTGCGTACCGCGGGCGGCTGCCACCGATGTCCTCCGGTCCAATGATGTTCTACATCACTAAGACGTAACATTCTAGTCGGCTGGCGAACTCGGGTGCGGTCGGCGGCGCCTGCGCGCGCTACCTATTCGGCCAGGTAGAGATCATGTTCGGGGTGGGTGCGTGAGGTCAGCTCATGCTGCATCAGCGGGGTGCCTTGTAAAGCCGCGAGCCGGAAGGTTACATTTAACACGACAGGTGCACCGTCTTTCGGACCGATTCTTCGGCGCTCGCCGCGTGCGGGCCGGCTGTCTGACCGGCAGATATGAGGGTCGGCGGCGCACCATCGGGTAGCTCAGGGCAGGAACGTGATGGGACCGGTATTCAGCTTTCCGCAGTACGTCAAGGTGCCGGATCCAGGCGCGCCGACCCGGCCACGTCTGGACGAGGAGCGGATCGCCCAGCTGCTTCAGGACGGCGGGCGCCAGGCGTTCGAGAGTCATCCGGATATTCAGGATGTCGTCGCGATGTTGGTCCGCTGGTATGGCGACAGCTAGGTCATCGGGTACCAGTCAGCCACCGGCAAGGCTCACCGACCGGACCGAACCGACCAGCCACGACAGCAGCGCCGTGGCCCTGTCATATCTGAGAACTCACATCGAGCTGGAAGAACGGGGCATCGAGCCCACTCAGCCCATGGTGTTGAATCGGCTCGGCGTCGATCATGTCGTCGGCACGCGCGCCATTGCTTACATGCAGTTGGCAGGCCTGGCTGTCGTCAACGACGGCGTGCTGAGCCTCACCGAAGCCGGTCTTCAGCTCGGCATCCGGATGATCCGCAAACATCGGCTGGCTCAGTGCTTCCTTGTCGGGATGCTCAGGCTGGACCTCTGCGATGCCCGTGCGGAAGCGAGCCGGTGGGATGGCGCCCTCAGCGACGGCGTCGAACGCCGGCTGTTCGACCTGCTCGGCTGTCCCGCGGTCTCGCCAGGCGGGCAGCCCATCCCGTTGCTTCCTGAGCTTGACCGATCACCGGGAGAGGGCCTGAGCCCTGGTCGCTGGCGCGCCGTCGCCCTCGGCGCCGGCGCGCGTACCCAAGACCGGGCCGACGCGAGCGCCCAAACGCCCTGTCGTTGAGCCGCACATCAGAGCACTCGCGCCGAGGAGGAAGGTCGTGCTCACTGCACCCAGCGCGGCCCTCCCGCGTCATCAGCCAACATCAGTCCGATGCGATCCGGAGGGGCCGTGTCAATGGTGACCGCAGCGATAGTGGGTTCCGGCAACATCGGCACGGACCTCCTGGTCAAACTCCTGCGCAGCCCGCAGCTGGACGTCCGGTACCTGATCGGCGTGGACCCGGCGTCTGATGGCCTGGCAAAAGCGCGCGGCCTCGGCATCGAGACGAGCGCCGCAGGCGTGGACTGGCTGCTCAGCCGCTCAGAACTGCCTGACCTGGTGTTCGAGGCGACATCCGCGAAGGCGCATCTCATGCACGCCCCCCGCTACCGCGAGGCCGGGCTGCGCGCAGTCGATCTCACGCCGGCAGCTGTCGGGCCGTATGTCTGCCCGCCAGTCAACCTAACCGATCACCTTGCAGCGCCGAATGTCAACATGATCACGTGCGGCGGTCAGGCGACCATACCGATGGTCTACGCCGTGAGCCGCATCACCCCCGTGCCCTATGCGGAGATCGTGGCGAGCATCGCGTCGAGGTCCGCCGGGCCAGGGACCAGGGCCAACATCGATGAGTTCACGCAGACGACCGCTCGGGCCATCGAGACAGTTGGCGGAGCAGGCCACGGGAAGGCAGTGATCATCCTCAATCCCGTCGAGCCTCCGATGATCATGCGCGACACCGTGTTCTGCGCGATCGAGGCCGATTGCGACCGGGACGCCGTGGCTCGCTCGATCGAGGCCATGGCCGGCACGGTGCGCACCTACGTTCCTGGTTACACATTGCGTGCCGAGCCCCAGTTTGATGATCCGCGACCTGAATGGCGCGGCCTGGCGCGCGTCGCGGTGTTCCTCGAGGTCCGGGGCAACGGCGACTACCTGCCGCCCTACGCGGGCAATCTCGACATCATGACCGCCGCCGCGGCCCAGGTAGGCGAGGAGATCGCCGACCGCCTGGTGGTGCCGGCATGACGCCGCCGGCTGCAGGAAACGGTTCGGCAACGGCCCTCAGGATCACCGACTCGACGCTCCGCGACGGCAGCCACGCCATGGCCCACCGGTTCACCGAGCCGCAGGTGCGGGCCGTGGTGTCCGCTCTAGACACTGCAGGCGTGGAAGTCATCGAAGTCAGCCACGGTGACGGTCTTGGCGGCTCGAGCTTCAACTACGGCTTCTCGGGAACCGATGAGATCCAACTGGTCGCAGCGGCGGTCGACGAGGCCCAGCACGCCCGCATCGCGGTGCTCCTGCTGCCCGGTGTCGGAACCGTCGAGGACCTGCGGCACGCGCAGGACGCAGGCGCGTCGATCGCGCGCATCGCGACCCACTGCACCGAAGCAGATGTCTCGATTCAGCACTTCGAGGCTGCGCGCGCGCTGGGAATGGAGACCGTCGGCTTCCTGATGCTCAGTCATCGCGCGTCTCCGCAGCGCCTTGCCGCGGAGGCTCGGATCATGGTGAACGCCGGGGCCGAGTGCGTCTACGTGGTCGACTCGGCCGGAGCGCTCGTGCTTGAGGACGCACGAGCCCGGGTCGCTGCCCTCATCGCGGAGATCGGCGCCGAAGCCCAGGTGGGCTTTCACGGGCACCAGAACCTGTCGCTCGGCGTGGCGAACTCTGTGCTGGCGTATCAGACCGGCGCGCGCCAGGTCGATGGCGCATTGTGCGCGCTCGGCGCGGGCGCGGGCAACGCCCCGACCGAGGTCCTCGCGGCGGTGTTCAGCCGCCTGGACGTCCCGACCGGCCTTGACCCTGGCGCCGTCGCGGCGGCCGCCGAAGATGTCGTCAAGCCGTTCCTGAGCCGGTTGCCCTGGATGGACCGGGCGTCCATCATGCAGGGATTCGCCGGGGTTTACTCAAGCTTCTTGCTGCACGCCGAGCGTGCATCAGCCCGGTATGGCGTCCCCGCACATGAGATCTTGCAGCGAGTCGGCGAGGCCGGTTACGTCGGCGGTCAGGAAGACATGATCATCGACGTAGCGCTGCAACTTGTCCGGGAGCGGGAATCCGCCGAGTCCGGCGTGCGCGGGTGAGAGCGCGGCAAGGTTTGCAGTGACGGTGACAACTGCACTGCAGCGGCCGGCGCTCACCGCACGGGACCGCGCCGTGCTCGGTGCGTCCTGCATGGCCAGCATCATCGGCGCGGGCGGGGCGACGATGGTGAATGTCGCGCTGCCGCGGATCGGGCTGAGCCTGCACGTTGACTACAGCGGCTTGCAGTGGATCGCGAATGTCTACACGGTCGTGGTGGCCGCGCTGGTGCTGCCACTGACGACCGTTGCCGGGAACCTGGGCCGTCGTCGCACCTTCTGCGCCGGGACATTGCTGGTCACGGCCGGGTCACTGGGCGCGGCAGCCGCACCGGATTACTCGGTGCTGCTGGGCGGCCGGTTCCTGCAGGCCATCGGGGCGGCGATCGTCGGACCAACCTCGCTGGCGATCCTGGCCCACCAGTTCACCGGCAGTCATTTGCGCAGCAGGGCCGTGGGGATGTGGGCGGGCTCGGCCGGCATCGGCCTGGCCGTCGGGCCGCTGGTCGCCGGCGCGCTCATCGGCGCGCTGGGCTGGCAGAGCACGTTCTGGGTGGTTGGCGCTCTGGCCCTGGCCGTCGCCGTGCTCGCCTGGGTGAGCATTTCCGAAGACCGGCACGGCCGGCCGCCGGCCGCCGAGCGGATCGATGTGCTCGGCGCGTGCGCGATCGCGGCAGCACTCGGTGCCGCGTCGTTCGCGTTCATCGAGTCAAGGGACTATGGCTGGACCGCACCGCTGATTGACGCCGCCTTCGTAGCCGCAGCGGGCGGCCTCGTGGCGTTCGTGGGAATCGAGCAGTGGCGGGCCGGTCATGGCCTGGTGACGCTGATCCCGCCGCAGGTGTGGCGGCAGCCGCGGTTTGTCGCAGCGAACATCGGCGGGGCCGTGTTCTTCTTCGCGCTCTACGGCTTGCTGTTCCTGTACAGCGTCTACGAGGAGCAGATCCTGCACCGGTCCGCATTCGCGACGGGCCTGGCCTTCGTGCCGATGACAGCCATGATGGCCGTCCTCGCGATCGTGGCGGGCCGTCTGGTGGCGACAGTCGGCGCCCGCCAGCTTGCCGTCGCGGGGCTGGTGATCTCCGGCACCGGCACGCTGCTGCTGGCTGCAGCAGGCGGCTCCGTCACGACCGTCGGCCTCGGCTGGCGTTACGCGATCCTCGGCATCGGTTTTGGCCTGCTCAGCGCGCCGCTCACGGTGACGGCGGTGTCTGCCCTCCCCGATCGGCTGGCCGGCATCGCCTCGTCGACCTACAACGCCATGCGCCAGGTCGGTGCGGTGATGGGGGTAGCGATCCTCGGGACGATTGCCTCCATCGGGGGGAGCGGCACAACGCACCGCGTGCACGAGGCGGTCGAGATAGCAGCTGCCTCGCTGCTCGCTGGTGCCGTGGCCGTCGCCTGGCTGCTCAGCCGGTCACCGTCGCCTGACGATCAGCTGCGGCCAGCTGCTGAGGGCCGCCAGTCGGCCGCGGAGCGCGCCTAACCGGCACGCACACCGATCCGTTGCACCGAACGCACCCTGGGAGGCTGCTGATGACCACCCGCGACTGGATCGAAGAAACAGCCGCGACGCTGCATTCGGCGCGCACCGAGCGGCGGCCGGTCGAGCCGCTCACCGCGCGGTTTCCTCAGCTCACGGTCGCCGACGCCTACCAGATCCAGCAGGCTGGGATCGCGCTTCGGGTTCGCGAGGGTGCCAAGACCGCCGGGCATAAGGTCGGGCTGACGTCCGAGGCCATGCAGCGCCAGCTGGGCGTCGGCGAGCCTGACTACGGCATCCTGCTCGACTCCATGATCGTCCCTACTGGCGGCGAAGTAGCCGTGGATGAGCTCATCGCACCAAGGGTCGAGGCCGAGATAGCCGTGCTGATGAAGCATGCGCTGGCCGGCGCCGTGACCGAGGCGGAAGCCGGGGACGCGATCGCAGCTGCCGTGCCCGCCTTGGAGATCATCGACAGCCGCATCGCGGACTGGCGCATTGCTCTGGCAGACACCATCGCCGACAACGCCTCAAGCGGTCTTGCGGTGGTCGGAGAGACGGCCGGGCTCGGCACGCCGTCCGAGCTCGCAACGCAAACGGTGGCGCTGTATGAGGACGACGTAGTGGTAGCGGAAGGCAACGGCGCCGCGCTGCTCGGTAATCCGCTGCGGTCTCTGGCCTGGCTGGCGCGCACGCTCGACAGCCACGGTGCTGGCATCAACGGCGGAGACATCGTGCTCCTGGGCGCCGTGCACGCTTCCGTATCAATGCAGCCGGGGCGCACATACCTGGCCGTTTACAGCTCGTGGGGCGCTGTCCAGTTCACGGCTTCCTAGCTGTTGCAGCCGGGCCTGAACTGCAATCGCAGGCGGGTATGCAGCCTTGTTGGTCTACACGTAACATGCTAGCGTGAGTGAATCGTGACCTTATCGGCGGAGGTGCGGTGTGACGTCGGTTCAGGACGTGCGGGCGGATGCGGCTGCGGGTGTGGTGGACCGGGCGATTTACTCCGATCCTGAGGTGTTCGCGCTGGAGCGGGAGCTGATTTTCCGGCGGACGTGGCAGTATGCGTGCACGGTGCATGACCTGA
>JASHQL010000300.1 GCA_030039155.1 Streptosporangiaceae bacterium
GCGGCGCTGCGCCGTACACGGTGGCCTGCCCGGCAGCACCGGGGCTCAGCTGGGTCGGCACGAACGGCGTGCCCTGCTGGCTGTCCGGCGGCAGCAGCGTCTGCGCCTGGCCCGATATGCCAGCCACCTCCGGCTGCCGCCAGTCCTGCGGCGCCTGCTGCGGTACCTGCGGTTGCGGCGCCTGCTGCGGTACCTGCGGCTGCGGCACCTGCGCCGCGGCCGGCCCGCTCAGGCCGAGCACCGTTGCGGTGACCGAGGCGGCCCAGGCGCACGCGTCGCTGGCCAGGCCGGTGTGCTCGGCGACCATGTTGGCGGTGGCCGCGAGCGCGGCATCCAGGCTCAGGCCCTGGCTGAGCCGGTCACTGAGCAGCTCGGCGAGCCCGGCCTGCGCTGCCTGAATCAAGATGTTGGTCTCCCGCTGCGCGTCCGGCATGAGGTCCTTGAGCTCGCCCGACATCAGCTGCGCGTTCGACAAGCCGGTCGGCCCGTGCGCCGCCACGACGGCGCGAAGCGCAGCAACTGCCTGATCGCTGTCGTATCCAGTCCCGGCCATTGGCGATCAGCCCCTTAACCAAGAGTTATCTTCATTGAGCACTATCGCCCGCGCCGATGTGCGGCCGATGTGCGCCCGGTGTTCTCGCAGGTCACAACCGGCAAATTCGAGCCCGCCGGGCACGCCCGGCGGGCTCGAACCGTCAGCAGGCCGCGGTCACGAGCTCGACCCGGTCAGGGCCGTCGAGAACGCGTGTGCCGCACAGTACTGGGAGCCTGCCTGCGTGTAGGGCAGTTCGCCCAAGATGACGCCATTCCAGGCGGTGGCCGTCCAGGTGCCGTCGGAGAGCGCGGCCTTGGTGACCTTCACGCCGATCTTCAGCTTGTAGTGGATCGGATAGGCGTTGTTGTTCGCGCAGTAGCCGAGCACCGCCGTCGTCGTCCCGGCATAGATCTTGGCGCTGGGATCCCAGGTCAGTGAGGCGCTGAAATGCTTGTCCTTGATTTCGCCGGCCAGCCCGACATCGGTGCACTGGCCGGACGAGCAGTCGTCGGAGGCGAACGACCAGGTGTTGGTCCACTGCTTGCCGACATAGGTGAACAGCCAGTCCTTCGGGTCGGCCTTGGTCACCTTGAACTTCGTCGTGTAGGCGTTGGACAGCTTCCCGGCAGTCACCGGCGGCGTGGACGTGGAAACCGTCAGGGTGGCCGGCGCCGACAGCTTGCCGTCACTGACCGCGATGATCTCGTAGGTGTAGCTGGTGGCCGGCGAGAGGTCGATGATCCGCTCGGTGGTGATCCTGCTGGTCACGGTGACCAGCGTCCGGCCGTCCTCCACGATCTTGTAGTGGTCGGGCTTCGGCCCGCTGGACGGGGCCGACCAGGTCAGCACGATCTGGCTCGAGGTTGCGGTGCCGAGCTCGTGCAGCCCGGCCGGGCTCTGCACCGATGCACCCTTCCATGGCGCCCACACCACCAGCGCGATGATCACGATGATCGCGGCTGCCACCGAACCGATGATCACGCCGGTCCGGTTCCGCTGGCCAGCGGGCGGCGCGACCTGGCCGGGGCCGTACGGACCTTGCGGCGTCGTCGTTCCCGGCTGGTAGCCGGGCTGCTGACCCGCCGGATACCCGCCCTGGTAGCCGGCCTGGCCCGCCGGGTAGCCCGGCTGCCCGCCCTGGTAGCCAGCCTGGTAACCAGGCGCTGACTGATACCCGCCAGGCGCCTGGTAACCGGCCTGGGTCGGCTGGCCCGCGGCATACCCGGCCTGGGTCGGCTGGCCCGCGGCATAGCCGGCCTGGGCCGGCTGGCCCGCGGCATAGCCGGCCTGCTGCTGCCCCGGCTGCGCCGCCTGATAGCCGGGCGGTGGCGCGTAGGCATTGACGGTTTCCCCCGCGGCGGCGGGAGCGGCAGCGGCCGCGACGCCGCCGGCCGGCCCGCCCGGTGGCATGACTCCCATCGCGGTGCCGATGGTCGACGCCGCCCACAGGCTGGCGTCGTGGCCGAGCCCGGTCTGCTCCTCCAGCGTGTTGGCGGCCATCGCGGTCGCAGCGTCGGGGCTGAACCCCTGGTCAAGCCGCTGCTGCAGTGACTGCGCCAGGCCGGCCTCGGCCGCCTGCACCAGCACGTTGGTCTCGCGCGGCGAATCTGGCAGCAGGTCCTTCAGCATGCCGGACATGACCTGGGCGTTCGACAGCCCGTCAGGTCCGTGCTCGGCAAGCACCTCCCTGAGCGCGCTCGCCGCCGCGTCGCTGTTCTGCCACTCTGTACCGGCCATGGCCACGTCCCTCCCCAGTGCCCGGATCGAACTCGTAGGGGAAACCGGCAACGCCGGTGCCCTGGGAGTCGGCATCGGTCGTCGTCGCGCTGCGATCCGAGGTGCGCACGTTCTCCAGATAGATACTGCCGTTGTTGGCGCCCGACGCCAAGATCTTGCCGCCAGGGTCTGAACGCTACCGACCTGACCCGGAACATGCCATGGTAGTTTCTAGAACCTGTTCTACTTGGCCGCAGCAGCGAGGCCCAGGGGAAGGTGGCAGTGCTCACTCAGCCGTTCGCCGACGCGGTCGCCGAGGCCGAGCAGATCATCAGGTCCGCGCCGCAGGTGCGGACCGAGCAGGACCTGATCGAAGGCTACGACTACCTGGCCGGCAACATCAGGGGAGCGCTGCAGCTTGCCTGGGCCTACGAGCGCGACTTCCCGTTCTTCGTCCAGTCCACCGGCCCCTACACCAAGATGGGCCTGGACAATCCGGACACCGTCTATTTCCACGCCTACCTGCGCGACGACGCCGAGTACGTCATCTCCGGCCACCGCGGCAGCACTGCCGACCTGAGCTTCCAGGTGCTGAACGGCGACTACACACCGGTCGACGTGCCGGACAGCGTGACCGCGTTTGACGACCGCGCGATCGACGTGCGCGCGGACGGGAGCTATGAGTTCCGCTTTGTTCCTTCGAAAAACCATCAACAAGGGAACGACGCCTTTCCGCTCCCGTCGGGCTCAGCCATGCTGGTCGTGCGCGAGGTGTACAGCGACTGGTCGGCCAGCCGCGGCACCATCACGATCAGGCGCGCGGACCGGGCCGGCCAGGCACCGCCACCGCTCGGCCTCGACACCATGACCAAGCGCTACGGCGTGGCCGGCAAGATCCTGCTGTCCAGGCTGCGGACGTTCCTTGCCTTCCCCGAGTGGTTCTACCTGAAGCTGCCGGTGAACACGCTCACCGAGCCGCGCAGCACGCCTGGCGGGCTGGCCACCCAGTTCTCCTCGGTCGGCCACTACGACCTGGCCGATGACCAGGCCATGGTGATCACGGTGCCGGCCGCGAGCCGCGACGTCGCGCCGTACCAGGGCTGCCAGCTCGGCAGCATGTGGTACATCTCGCTGGACTACATCAACCACCAGACGAGCCTGACCGCCGACCAGGCCAGGCAGGACCCGGACGGCAAGCTCAGGTTCGTGGTCAGCGAGCGCGACCCAGGCGTGGCCAACTGGCTCGAGCGGACCGGGCACGGCCGCGGTTACCTGCAGCTGCGCTGGCAACGGCTGACCCGCGACCTGACGCCTGCCGACGGGCCGCAGGCCGAGGTGCTGCCGGTCGCCGAGCTGCCGGGCCGGCTGCCGTATTACCAGCAGGCGCGGATCAGCCCGGCGGAGTTCGCGCAGCGGATCGCGGCGCGGCAGGCAGCGGTGGCAGTAAGGATGCTTGGCTGATGCTGCTCGAGGACAAGGTGCTGGTGGTCTCCGGCGTCGGGCCCGACGTGGGCAGGTCGGTCGCGGTGCGGGCCGCGGCGGCCGGCGCCGACCTGGTGCTCGCCGCCAGGACCGCGGCCCGGCTCGACGAGGTGGCCAGGCAGGTCAAGGACCTGGGCCGCCGCGCGCTCGCGGTGCCGACCGACGTCACCGACCAGGCGGCGGTGGAACGGCTGGCCGAGGCAGCGGTGGCCGAATTCGGCAAGGTCGACGCGCTGGTGCTGAACGCGCTGATGATGCCGCCGATCGCGGACCTGTCCAAGGTGGACCTGGAGGCGGTGCAGGCCGGCTTCAGCAACAACGTGGTGTCGGCCCTGCACATGATCAGGACCTTCGTGCCGGCCCTGACGCAGACCGCAGGCTCGGTGGTGGTGGTCAACTCCATGGTGGTGCGGTTCTCCCAGCGCGGCATGGGCCCGTACAAGCTGGCCAAGGCGGCGCTGCTGGCAGGCGCGCAGAGCCTGGCCACCGAGCTCGGACCGCACGGCATCAGGGTCAACTCGGTGGCGCCAGGGCACATCTGGGGCGACTCGCTGCAGTGGTACTTCGGCTACCTCGGCAAGAAGCGGGGCGTCGACGCGCAGGTGATCTACGAGGAGACCGCGGCCGGCATCGACCTCGGCCGGCTGCCGGAACCCGACGAGATCGCCGACGCCGTGCTGTTCCTGGCCTCGCCGATGGCGCGCGCCATCACCGGCCAGTGCCTCGACGTGAACTGCGGCGAGTACCACCACTGATGAGCGCGCCAGCCGAACGGGAGAACGTCGGCACGGTCGAGGATCTGCACGCGTCCGCGACGAGGCTGACCGGGCTGACCGACTTCGGCGCCGACGACTACACCGACGGGCTTGCGGTGCTGCTCGGCTCTTACCACGCCGACGCCGGGCTGACCCCGCTCGGCAGGCGGGTGAAACGCGCCTTCCTGCGCGGCGCGCTCGCCGCGCGGCTGATGAGCCAGGCGGGCTGGGCGGCGCACCCGGAGAGCCTGGAACTGCCGGTGCCGCAGCCGGTCTTCGTCACCGGGCTGCCGCGCAGCGGCACCACGGCGCTGCACCGGCTGCTGACCGCCGACCCGGCGCATCAGGGCCTCGAGCTCTGGCTCGCCGAGATGCCGCAGCCGCGGCCGCCACGCGAGAGCTGGCCGGCCAACCCGCTGTTCGCGAGGATCCAGGCGGCCTACGAGCGGCACCATGTCGAGCACCCGGAGTTCATGGGCGTGCACTACATCGCCGCCGACCAGGTGGAGGAGTGCTGGCAGCTGCTGCGCCAGTCGCTGCGCTCGATCTCCTACGAGTCGCTGGCGCACGTGCCCGGCTACTCGGCCTGGCTGCAGCGCCAGGACTGGACCGCCGCTTACCGCAGGCACCGGCGGAACCTGCAGCTCATCGGGCTGCCTGAGGCCGGCCGGCGGTGGGTGCTGAAGAACCCGAGTCACCTGTTCGCGCTCGACGCGCTGCTCGAGGTGTACCCGGACGCGCTGATCGTGCAGACGCACCGGGAGCCGGCCACCGCGATCGCCTCGGTGTGCAGCCTGGCCGCGCACGCCACCGACGGCTGGTCGGACACCTTCACCGGCAACGTGATCGGCGCCGATCAGCTCGAGCTGTGGGCCAGGGGAGTCGAGGCCTTCGCGGCGGCCAGGGCCGGCCGTGACCAGGCCAGGTTCTACGACGTCAGCTACGACGACTTCGTGGCCGACCCGGCCGGCACGGTGGCCGGCGTCTACCGGCATTTCGGGCTGCCGCTGACCGCCGCGGCGGCGGATGCGATGCGCGGCCTGCAGGCCGGCAGCGCGGCCGGCTCTGGCCGGCCGGCGCACCGGTACTCGCTCGCCGATTTCGGCCTGACCGCCGGTCAGGTCAGGGAGCGGTTCGCTAGCGTTCCTGACGGCTGATGGCGATTCGCCGCTGGCCGGGCGGGAAGGGTCACTGCCATGTCGGCTCCCGAGGTAGTGCGCGCGCAGGCGCTCGAGGTAGCCGCCGGCTGGTCGGCGGGACGGCCGGGCTTGCAAGCCCGGCCGCCCGCCGATCCGTATTGGCTTTCTGGTCCCGGCTCACCTGACTGGCGGCTGACCGCCGCGCTGTTCGAGTCCATCGCCGGTCACGATGACCTGCTCGCCGGGCTCGCCGAGCTGCCGGAGGACCGGCTGCCGGCGCTGCTGGCCAGCGCGGCGATCTGCCTGCTGATCCGGCGGGCCGAGCCGGACGGCCTGGCCGGGTACTTCCCGCAGCCTGGCGGTGCCCAGCCGGGCTTCGATGACGGGTTCTTCGCCGCGGTCCGCGCCTTCATCTCGGCCAACCTGGACGCGATCCTGGCCGAGTGCAGCACGCGGCACTATCAGATGAACGAGGTGGCCAGGTGCAGCCAGGCGGCGCTCGGGCTGACCGCGAGCATCGACCAGGAGGCCGGCCAGGTCGCGCTGGTCGACCTCGGCGCCGGCGCCGGGTTCGGGCTCTGGCCCGATGCCTATCGGTACCGGATCGGCGGCCAGGTGTCCGGCCAGCGTGCGGCCGGTTTGACCCTCGACTGCCAGGTGCGCGGGCAGCGCAGGCCGCCGCCGGTCGCGCTGCCGCAGATTGCCGAGCGGGTGGGCATCGACCTGAACCCGATCGACCTGGCGGATCCGGCCGCGCGGGAGTGGCTGGTAGCCTGCACGCCGCCCGATGCGTCGGCGCTGGCCAGGCTGTCCGCCGCGATCGGCGCGGTCGGCAGCGCCAGCCAGGTCATCGCAGGCGACGCGGTCGAGCTGCTGCCAGAGGTGCTCGCCCGGTTGCCGGCCGGCCGGCCGGCGGTGATCGTGGACACCTACATGGCCGTGTTCCTGACCGATCAGCAGCGCGAGCTGCTGCTGGCGTTGCTGACCAGGGCGGCCAGGGCCCGCCCGCTGACCTGGCTGTCACTCGACCCGCTGGTGCCGCTCGGGCCGGGGGGCCAGCGCAGCGTGCAGGGCATCGCGGTGCCGGCGACGCTGGTCGATGACTATCAGCGGCACGGCGTGTTCGCGGTGCTCGGCGCGGTCAGCTTTGACGGCCATGGTCAGCATGGCCGGCTGCTTGCCCGCGCGCACCCGGCCGGCGGCTGGGTCGAATGGCTGGCTGGCCCGCCGAACGGTGCTGACGGGTTAACCGGCGTCGGCTGGCGGGACCGGATCATGACCTTGGCGCAGCGGCGGACCAGGTAGCCAATGCCACGGGTGGCATTCGTGGTCAACGACCGGCGCGCCCGCGATCCGGCCAGGCTGCATGCGCGGCTGGCCCGCACCGCGCTGGCGGCCGGCTGGGATCCGCTGGTGCTGGCAACCTCGGCCGATGATCCAGGCGGCGGGATGACCGGCGTGGCGCTGGCGGCCGGCGCGGCGCTGGTGTTCGCGGCCGGCGGCGACGGCACCGTGAGGGCATGCGCCGACGTGCTGGCCGGCACCGGCGTGCCGCTGGCGATCCTGCCGCTGGGCTCGGCGAACCTGACAGCGCACGCGCTCGGCATCCCGGTGCAGCTGACCGCCGCGCTGGCGGTGGGCCTGCACGGCCGGGTGGCGCACGTCGACATGGCAGCGGCCGACGGCATGAGCTACCTGGCGATGGCCGGGATGGGGCTGGACGCGACGGTCGTCGGCGGCACCCCGGATGCGCTCAGGCGGGTGGCCGGCTGGCTCGCCTACGGTGCCGCCGCCATCCGCTGGCTGGCCGGGCCGCCGAGCAGTTACACCATCGTGCTCGATGGCGAGACCAAGCTCACCCGCGAGGCAAGGTCGGTCGTGGTCGGCAACACGGGCCTGCTGCCAGGCGGATTCACCCTGCTGCCCGACGCCAGGCTGGACGACGGCATCCTCGATGTCGCGGTGCTGGCACCGGCCAGCCCTGCCGACTGGGCCGTGCTTGGGTCGCGGGTACTGCTGCACGGCCGCCGCGGCGACCGCAGGCTGGAGCGCTACCAGGCGCGCCGGGTCGAGATCAGCGCGGACGCCGAGCTGGCCCGCCAGGTAGACGGCGAGATGCTGAGCCCGGCCAGCACCCTCGCGGTCCGGGTGCGGCCGGCCGCGTTGCTGGTCAGGGTGCCGAGCTAGGACGTGGCCTGGCCGGCTGGCAGGGCTGCGCCTAACCTGGAAGCTGGCACAGCTGATCGTGCGAATCGGGGCGTCTCCATGCCACACCGCGCCCTTGCCCTGGTGACGTTGGCCTGCTGGCTGTTCACCGCGAGCATCGGCGTCAGCATGCTCACCACCTGGGTCGCGCGCGGCGGGCTGCGCCGCCAGTGGGCCACCGGCGACCGGTTCCTGGCCAAGCTGGTGATCGGGCACGCGAGCCTGGCGCTGACCGGCCTGGCCGTCTGGGCCAGCTATGTGGTGACCGGCCTGGTCGGCCTGGTCTGGGCGGCCACCTTCCTGATCGCCTTTGCGGTCGGGCTGGGCCTGTCCACGGTGATCTTGCTGACCCCATTCCCCGCGCGCCGCGACGACGACGCGGTCACCGTCGCCTACCGGCACGCGACCGGCGCCGCCCCGCCGCCGCCCGCCCGGCCAGACCCGCGCGGCCGGCCGCTCAGCACGGAGGCACTGATCACCGCGCTGGCCGACGACGTGCAGACCAGCAAGCTGGTCGACGACATGGTGGCGACCGCGCTAGCCAGCGAGCGGCCGGTCAGGCCCTGGGTGGCCAGGCTGGTGGCGCTGATCCCGGTCGCGCACGGCATCGGCGCGCTGATCACCGTGCTGCTTGCGGTGCTCACCGCGGTCAGCGCCAGCTGACCGCGGCTCGCCGTGTGCTGTCCTGGGGGGACGACCCCCCTTGCCCCCCCGATACCGCGGTCAGCGCGAGCTGACCGCGGGCCTAGCCGGTCGCGTGCCAGTGGTGGTGGCCGGGCGGCGGGCTGACGGAGCCAGGCGGCGGGATCGTGCCAGGTCCTGACACGTTGCAGGCGAGCGAGCCAGGATCGGTGTCAAGCAGCGGCAGGGCCAGCTGCGGCGGGCTCAGGAACCACGGCAGGCGCAAGTCGATCATGTCCAGGATGTTGCTGGCGTTGGCGTCCCGGTAGGTCATCGCTGGCAGGTTCCATTTCGCCTCGATCAGCGCGCAGATGCTGGTGTGGTCCATGACCTGGTGCGAGACGTCTGCTGATCGCGCTGACGTCCGGCGGAATGTCGTCGGGCGCCAGCGCCGGCGGCACGTGGTCGTAGGAGCCGCCGTGCTCGTCGTACGTCCAGACCAGCAGCGTGCTGGCCCAGGCCGGGCCGGAGATCAGCTCTGCGTCCACTCCTGGCTCGGCTTGTCGTTCTGGCAGGTGGTCGGCATGTGGAACGCGTGCTGGATGTCGCCGTCGGCGTACGGTTTGGTGTTCAGCGGCAGCCCGTCGAAGCCGAGCCGGAACCCGTCGGCGCCCGCCCGGCCGAGCATGCCGAGCCGGTTGTCGTAGGAGTGGTTCTCCTGCATCAGGATGACGATGTGCTCGATCCGACGAATACGGGATAGATCAGGCCGAAAGAATGGTACGTCGCGGACATAGCGCAATAGCGGACTATCGGACTATCGGTAAACACCGCATGATCATTCGCGACGCGCCGGGTGAGCCGGTGAGCGGACGTTCAGCAAACCCTCAGGTTCGGCCATCTGGTCAGCGGACTTTCAGCTATCCGTCTGGGTCTCCCTCCAGCTTCGTCGGCGATTGTCAAGGAGTGA
>JASHQL010000301.1 GCA_030039155.1 Streptosporangiaceae bacterium
GACACCATCGCGGCCAGCATGCTCAGGTCGATGTGCTGGCCCGTCCCGGTGGCCGCGCGCTGGTGCAGCGCGGCGAGCACCGCGATCGCGCCGTGCAGCCCGGCCAGCGTGTCGGCCAGCGCCATCGGCAGGTCGGATGGCTCGCGGCCGTCGGCGCGCGCGTGCCTGAGCAGCAGGCCCGACTCCGCGTGGATGACCGGAGCGAGCGCGCGCCGCCGCGCGCCGGGACCGGTGCTGCCGAACCCGGAGATCGACAGCAGCACCAGCCCCGGGTTGGTGGCGGCGAGTGCCTGGTAGCCGAGCCCGAGCCGGTCAAGCACGCCCGGCCTGAAGTTCTCGATCAGCACGTCGGCCCGGCCGGCCAGCGCTCTGGCCAGGTCCGCCCCGGCCGGCCGGGCCAGGTCGACGGCGATGCGGCGCTTGCCGGCGTTCATCTGCGCGTACAACCCGCTGCTGCCGTCGGCGACCGCGCCGAACAGGTTGGCGAGGTCGGTTCGCGGCCCCTCCAGCTTGACCACATCCGCGCCAAGGTCGGACAGCACGCGCCCGGCGTAGGGGCCGGCGATCGCCCGCGACAGGTCGAGCACGCGCCAGCCGGGCAGCGGCGGGTTTCGGTCAGCGGGCATGTCCTGGGTCACCGGTCTCCTTCTTGGTCTCGGTTTGGCCACGAATGGATCGGGCTCTTGCGCGACCGCCATTTCACCATGAATCTAAGTTCATTCATCCGCCACTGATCTCCCTCCGAGCTAGGAAGATGCCCGATGAATGACGGTTCATCTGTGGCCTGGGACGAGGGGGAGTCCGAGCCCGGCGCTGGCGCGCTCGACGTAGGCGGGATCACCGTCAGGTTCGGCGGCCTGACCGCGCTCGACGACGTCTCGCTGTCCGCGGCACGCGGGCAGGTCACCGGGATCATCGGGCCGAACGGGGCGGGCAAGACCACGCTGCTGAACGTGCTGTGCGGGTTCGTCAGGCCGCAGGCAGGCAGCATCGCGTTCGAGGGCAAGGAGCTCACCCGGCTGCGGCCGCATCAGCTTGCCAGGCACGGCATCGCCAGGACGCTGCAGGGGATCGGGCTGTTCCGCGGCCTCACCGTCGCGGAGAACGTGATGGTCGGCGCGAACGGCAGCGCGCGCGCCGGGTTCTTCGCCGCGCTGTTCGGCACGCCGTGGTCGGACCGGGACGAGCAGCGGCTGCGGCGGCGGGCGATCGAGGCGCTCGACCGGGTCGGCGCCGCCGACCTCGCCGACGACCTGCCCGGCGAGCTCGCGCACGGCCAGCGCAAGCGGGTCGCGCTGGCCAGGGCGCTGGTCGCCGAGCCGAGGCTGCTGCTGCTCGACGAGCCGGCCAGCGGGCTTGACGAGGGCGAGCTGCCGGAGGTCGGCGCACTGATCGGCGAGCTGGCCGGCTCGGCGACGGTCGTGGTGATCGAGCACCGGATGGACCTGATGATGTCGATCTGCCAGCGGATCTTCGTGCTGGACTTCGGCAAGGTCATCGCCGACGGCACGCCGGCCCAGGTGCAGGCCGATCCCGCGGTGACCGCCGCCTACCTGGGCGCCGAACGGGAGAGCGCGGCAGATGGCTGACAACGGCGGGGCGGCGGGCAACGGCGCGGCGGGCAACCGTGCGGCGGGCAACCGTGCGGCGGGCAACGGCCCGACCGGCCGGGCCGGCTCCGCGCTGGACATCCGGGACCTGGCGGCCGGTTACGGCAACGTCGCAGTGCTCGACAACGTCACGATCGCGGCCGCGGCCGGCACCATCACCGCCGTGCTCGGCGCCAACGGGGCAGGCAAGACCACGCTGCTGCGCACGATCTCCGGGTCGGTGCGGGCCAGGGCCGGGCAGATCGAGATCGATGGCATGAGCCTGGTCAGGCGCGCCCCCGAGGAGATCGCCAGGGCGGGAGTCGCGCACGTGCCCGAGGGCCAGGGCGTGATCACCGAGCTCACCGTCGAGGAGAACCTGCGGCTCGGCCTGCTGCTGCGGCCGCGGCGCGAGCGGGCAGCCGCGATCGCGGACGCCTACCAGCGGTTCGGCGTGCTCGGCGACCGGCGCAGACAGGCGGCAGGCACCTTGTCGGGCGGCGAGCGGCAGATCCTGGTCATCGCCAGGGCGCTGCTGTCCGCGCCGCGGGTGCTGCTCCTCGACGAGCCGTCGCTCGGGCTCGCGCCGAAGATCGTCGCGCAGGTGATGGACCTGATCGCCAGGCTGCGCGACGAGTCAGGGCTGACGGTCGTGCTGGTCGAGCAGAACGCGCGCAGCGCGCTGGAGATCGCCGACAAGGGCGTCGTGCTCAACCTCGGCAGGGTCGTGGCCGAGTCCGACGCCGCCGAGCTTGCCGCAGACGTCGGGCTGCGGCGTCACTACCTGGGTTTCTAGGCGGGAGGTGCGAGTGCAGGAGTTCATCGAGTTCACCCTCGGCGGCCTCGCCAGCGGCATCATCTACTCCGCGATCGCGCTGTCGCTGGTGCTGATCTGGCGCGGTACCAGGGTGCTGAACTACGCCCAGGGCGGGATGGCGATGTTCACCACCTACGTCGCGCTGACCGTCATCAACGACACGGGCGGGAACTACTGGCTGGGCTTCCTGGCCGCGCTGGCCGCGGGGTTCGCGCTCGGCGCGGTGCTGGAGCGCGGCGTCGTCCGGCCCACCGTGGGCAAGCCGCCGCTGAACTCCGTGATCGTCACGATCGGCATCCTGATCTTCATCGAGGGCCTGGCCGGCATCATCTTCTACAACGGCCAGAGCGCCTCGTTCCCGCCCGCGTATTCGATCGTCAGCCTCAAGGTCGGCTCGATAGCGCTCGGCGTCTCCTGGAACGACGTGTTCACCGCGGCTGCGGTGCTCGCCGCCGCGGTGCTGCTCGCGGCGCTGTTCAGGTACACCACGGTCGGGCTGCGGCTGCGCGCGACCGCGTTCAACGCCAGCGTGTCGCGGCTGCTCGGCGTGCGGGTGGGCCGGGTGCTGACGCTCGGCTGGGCGCTGGCCGGCCTGATCGGCGCGCTGGCCGGCGTGCTGGTCACGCCGACCACGTTCCTGAATCCCAACAGCATGGACGCGATCTTCGTGCTCGGCTTCACCGCGGCGGTGATCGGCGGGCTTGACAGCCCGGTCGGCGCGATCGTCGGCGGGCTGGTGCTCGGCGTGGTGCTCAGCTACGTCGGCGGCTACCTGAGCGCCGACCTGATCGAGCTGGCCGGGCTCGCGGCGCTGGTGCTGGTGCTGATGTTCCGCCCGTCCGGGCTGTTCGCGCCGACCGCGGTCAGGCGGGTGTAGCGATGACCATGCTCAGGCACGTGGCCATCGCGGTGGCCTGCGGCGCGCTGCTGCTGCTGCTGTCCTACCGGCTTGACCTGTACCGCGACCTGCAGTTCGCGGAGGTGGCCGCCGAGGTCGGCGCGGTCGCCGGGCTGACCGTGCTGATCGGCATCTCCGGGCAGATCTCGATCGGGCATGGCGCGTTCATGGCGATCGGCAGCTACGCGGCCGCGCTGCTGCTGTTGCACCAGCACTGGAACATCGGCTACGTGATCGTGGCCAGCGGGCTGGTCGCCGCGGCGGCCGGCGGGATCATGGGCATCGCCGCGGCCAGGCTCAGGGGACCGTACCTGGCCGGCGCGACGCTGATGCTTGCCGTCGCGCTGCCGTCGCTCGCCGACAAGTACCAGAGCGTGTTCGGCGGCGATCAGGGACTGAGCGTGAGCATCACCCCGCCGGCCGCGCTCGGCGCGACGTTCCCGCTGCAGCGCTGGTTCGTCTGGCTGAGCTGCGCCGCCACGCTGGTGCTGCTGGTGCTGCTGGCCAACCTGGTGCGCAGCCGGATCGGCCGCAGCTGGCGCGCGGTGCGCGACGACGAGATCGCCGCCTCGCTGGCCGGCCTGAACGTGGCCAGGCTGCAGATCCTCGCGTTCGTGGTGAGCGCCGCGTGCGCCGGGGTGAGCGGCACCCTGTACGCGATGGTGACCACCATCGTCACGCCGGATGCGTTCACGCTCACGCTTTCCATCGGCCTGCTGACCGCCGCGGTCCTCGGCGGGCTCGGCAGCCTGCTCGGGGCCGTGTGGGGCGCCGCGATCCTGGTGCTCGCCCCGCCGTTCCTGCAGGACTTCGCTACCAGTCACGGATTTAGCAGCGCGGTGAGCAGCAACGTGCCGATCGCGGCGTACGGCGTCGTGCTCATCGTCGTCATGCTCGTGTTCCCGGCTGGCATCCAGGGCGGCCTGCGCCGCCTGCTCGGCCCGGCCGCCCCGGTGGCCGCGGCCCCGTTTAGTGCCTTGCGCCGGCATGCGCCGGCCAGAGAGGAAAAAGAGGAAGGCACCGTATGAACAGATCGCACAGATTGGGCTTCGTCCCGCTCGCCGGGCTGGCCGCGCTGGCGCTGGTAGTCGCGGCCTGCGGGTCGAGCAGCGGCTCCGGCAAGAAGGCGCTCACCGCGTCGGCGACCGGGATCACCGCCAAGACGATCACGATCGGCAGCCACCAGCCGCTCACCGGCATCGCAGCGCCTGGCTACGACGAGATCGCGCCGGCCTCGAACGCCTACTTCCAGTATGTGAACGCGCATGGCGGCGTCTACGGCAGGAAGATCAAGTACATCTACCTGAACGACCAGTACAACCCGTCGATCACGGTCACCGTCGTGAACCAGCTGATCCTGAAGGACAACGTCTTCGCCATCTTCAACGGGCTCGGCACGCCGACCCACCTGGCGGTCGTGAAGACGATCAACGCCGACCACGTGCCGGACCTGTTCGTGGCGTCCGGCTGCGAGTGCTGGAACCAGCCGAAGACGTATCCGGATACCTTCGGCTGGCAGCTCGACTACGTGCGCGAGGGCAAGATCCTCGGCAATTACGTCGAGCAGCACTTCAAGGGCAAGAAGATCGGCCTGTTCTACCAGAACGACGAGTTCGGCCTGGACGGCATCAAGGGCCTGAAGTACGAG
This sequence comes from Streptosporangiaceae bacterium, assembly GCA_030039155.1. Classification (GTDB taxonomy): domain Bacteria; phylum Actinomycetota; class Actinomycetes; order Streptosporangiales; family Streptosporangiaceae; genus JOPF074. The sequence continues at coordinate 4,953 of JASHQL010000301.1, forward strand.
ATCCCGGCCAAGCAGATCGTGGCCGCCGAGCCGTACAACGCCGCAGCCAGCAACCCGTCTCAGGAGGTCGGCACCGCGGCCGCGAAGCTCAAGGCAGCCGGCGCGCAGGTGGTGATCTCGTTCTCCGTGCCGGCCTTCACCGCGCTGCTGCGGCTCTCCGAGCTTGGCGTCAGCTACAACCCGCAGAACGTGGTCAGCGACGTCGGCTCCGACCCGATCACGCTCGAGGGCCTGCTGAACTCGTTCGCCAAGAAGAGCGGCAGCTTCGGCAAGAGCCTGCTGCAGGGCATCATCACCGACGGCTACCTGCCGTCGCTTGGCGACACGACCAATAGCTGGATCAAGCTGTTCACCAAGATCCACAACGAGTACATCCCGAAGCTGCCGCTCGACGGCAACGTGCTGTATGGGATGGCCGTGGCCTACACGTTCGTGCAGGCCATGTTCAGGGCCGGCCGGAACCCGACGAGGGCGTCGGTGCTGGCCGCGGTGAACGGGCTGCCGCAGGCGGTCGCGGTGGCGCCGTTCGCCTACTCGCTGACCGACCACAACGGCATCACCGGCGCGTACATGGCCGAGATCAAGAACGGCGTGCTGGTGCCGATCGGCCCGGTCCAGGTGACCGACGACACCCCGACCGGCGCGATCACGACATACTCGGGCACCCAGCCGTCGGCGCCTGCCAGCGGAATACCGTAACCTGCACTCGCTGATGAGGCCGGCTGCCCGCGATGCCGCGGGCAGCCGGCCTGCGGGCAACAGCACCAGGAGGCTCCGGTGGTGAAGGCGGCCGGCCGCAGGCTTGCGGCACCAGTCGGGCGGCCGCCGGCCGAGCGGCTGCTTGCCGCCGCCGAGCTGCTGTTCGGCGAGCGCAGCTACCGGCGCACCACGGTCGCGGAGATCTGCGCGCACGCGGGCATGGCGACCGGCAGCTTCTACGCGCACTTCGGCTCCAAGGCCGACATCTACGTCGCCGTGATCAGGCGGATCAACGCCGATCTGCGGCGCGCGATGGCCCGGGCGCTGGCCGGCGCAGAACCGCAGCAGCGGGCCAGGGAGCGTGCCGCGTTCCGCGCCTACTTTGACCTGATGTCGGAGCGGCCCTGGTGCTTCCGGATCGTGCGCGAGGCCGAGTTCCTCGCCCCGCAGGAGTTCCGCGCCTACTACGAGCGGCTGGTGCGCGGCTACGCGGCCGGCGTCCGGACGGCGCAGCTGGCCGGCGAGGTCGACGCCAGCTACGACCCTGAGGTGATCGCCTACGTCTACACCGGCCTCGGTCACTTCGTCGGGATGCGCTGGGCCGAGTGGACCGCGGGCGGCCGGGTGCCTGACGACGTCTTCGACAACCTGATGGACGTGCTGGCCCGCGGCCTGCCGCCCGCGCCCGCCGGGCCCAGCTAGCCGGCGGCCGTCCTGGGCCAGCTAGCCGGCGGCCGTCCTGGGCCAG